>NZ_LZMO01000180.1:0-42282 GCF_001665715.1 Gordonia sp. 852002-10350_SCH5691597 | reverse complement strand
TGCTCATGCCTGCTCATCGCGATGATCCGCTCGGCGCCGAGTTGGGCAGAGGCGAGCACGGCCAACAGTCCGACGGCGCCGTCGCCGACCACGACGACGGTCTTGCCCGGCCCCACCTGGGCTGCGGTGGCACCGAACCAACCGGTCCCGAGGACGTCGGACGCACTGAGAAGGTCGGGCACGATCTCGTCGTCGGGAACCTCGGGTGTCGCGACCAGCGTGCCGTCGGCAAGCGGGACGCGGAGGTACTCGGCCTGGGCGCCGCGTACGGGTGCGCGGTGTACGCAGCCGGTCTGGTATCCGGCCCGACAGATGTCGCAGGTGTTGTCGGATGCGAAGAACGAGCCGATCACGAACTGACCGGGTGCCACCCCGGTGACCGCGGATCCGACCTCCTCGACGACGCCGACGTATTCGTGTCCCATCGACACGGGGTGGGTGATCTCGTTGATGCCGCGATAGGTCCACAGATCCGACCCGCACACGCAGGTCGCCGACAGCCGGATTATCGCGTCGGTCGGTTCGACGACCGCGGGTCGATCAAGCTCTTCGAAGCGCACGTCGAATGGCGCGTGGATGACGGTTCCCAGCATGCGTTCCACCATGCCACCGGTGCTCGGCGACTGCTACCGGGCCGTCGCCGCCGCCTCGTCGGCCAACACGATCTCGATCGCGGCCCCGAAGACGATCCGTGCGTGCAGTTCGAAGAGCGCGACGAAATCGACTGCATCGCCGTCGATCTCGCGTGCGACGAAGATGCCGTCCGCGCCGGAGATGGCGTAGGTGGCGATCAGGTCGACCCCGCGGTCGCTCAACTCGGGCGCGGCGTCGCGGACCAGAGTGGCGAACTGGCCGTGGGTGACGGTGCGGGCGTTCAGGTAGATCTCGCGGCCGCTCGGCTGCTTCTCCCGACGTTGGAGAGCGAGTTTGAGTCCGAGTCGGAGGAAATCGGGACTTCGTGTCAGCGCACTCGCCACATGTCGCCCGATCTCCAGCGCCCGGATTCTCGCCTGATTCGTCGGTAGATCGATGGTCGTCACCCAACGCTGGAAGCTGCGCTCGATGACCGCCGCGATCATCTCGTCTTTGTCGGCGAACTGCCAGTAGATCGATGTCGGCGGGAGTCCTGCGCGCTTGCTCACCTGGGCGATCGTGGTGCCGTCGTAGCCGAGCTCCGACGCGACTTCGGTTGCGGCATCGAGGATTCGCTCGCGCGAACCGGGTGAGCGCCGACGCCCTGTCTGCGCGGCCGACGGCCTCTGACGCGTCGACGGTACAGACGGCTGTTCTGACGAGGAGCTCACCAGGCCAGCCTACCCAGAACTCTGTGCATTCATGGACATCCAATATACGAACAGCTACATTCTCTGTAGTGAAGCATACAGAGAATGCTTCTCGACCCCTCGAGGTAACCGATGACTCAGCCCAACATCGTCTTCGTCTTCACCGATCAAGAGCGGTACTTCGACTCGTGGCCGCAGGGCATGGACCTGCCGGGACGAGAACGACTGCAGTCCGAGGGGGTCAGCTTCGAGAAGCACTACGCGCCGGCATCGATGTGCACGAGTTCGCGATCGGTGATTGTCACCGGACTGCAGACTCCGGACACCAAGATGTTCGACAACTCCGACATGCGTTACGTGGCGCCGATGAGCCATGAGATCCCGACCGTCGGCGACATGCTCCGGATGGGCGGCTACTACACCGCCTACAAGGGCAAGTGGCATCTCAACGCCGCGTTCGACGTCGAGAACCCCGAGCACCTGTTCACCGCGGAAACGAACAACTACGGGTTCTCTGACTACATGTGGCCGGGCGACGTGGTGGGAAAGACGTTGGGTGGCTACAAGTTCGACGACGTCATCGGCGGAACCGCGCTTGCGTGGCTGCGCAACAGGGGCCGTCCCCTCACCGACGAGCAGCGACCGTGGGCATTGTTCGTGTCGCTGGTGAACCCGCACGACATCATGTACTTCAACACCGATCTTCCCGGCGAACCGGTGCAGGACACCGGGCGTCTTCTCATGGAGGCGGCGCCCGCACCGACCAACGTTCTCTACGAGAAGTCGTGGAACACAACACTTCCGTCGAGCCTCGGGCAGCGATTCGACGAGTCGGGTCGACCGGCAGCACACGGCGAGTTCGACCGTGCATGGGCGTATACGCTCGGTCACATCCCGCTGGAAGAGGAACGCTGGCAACGGCATTCGGACTTCTACCTCAACAGCATCCGATCTGTCGACCGCCAACTCGAACTCTTGCTCACCGAGCTCGACAACCTCGGTCTCGGCGACAACACGATCGTGGTCTTCACCTCCGATCACGGTGAAATGGGTGGTGCGCACGGACTCCGGGGCAAAGGGCCGTTCGCCTACGAGGAGTGCATTCATCTGCCGATGCACGTCCGCCATCCGGACGTCGCCGGTGGGCAGAGCATGAATGCGCTCACCGGTCACATCGATCTGGTGCCCAGCCTGTTGTCGATGGCAGGCATCTCGTCGACCAACGCATCTGAGTTCGCCGGGCGTGACCTACCCGGATGCGACTTCTCCGACGCGCTATCGGACCCGGCGGCTGCCGAACTGCACAGCCTGCGCGATGCGATCCTCTACACCTATAGCGGGATCGCGACCAACGATGCTGAGACGATTCGTGCCGTCGTCGAACTCAAGGCGGCTGGCAAGGATCCCCAGGCCGAGTTGTTTGCATCGGGCTGGCAACCCGACTTCACCAAGCGTGGCAGCCTGCGCACCGTCTTCGACGGCAGGTACAAGTTCACCCGGTACTTCGCGCCGATTCAACGGCACGTTCCGGCCGACATCGACGAACTCTACGAGCACAACGATGTCGAACTCTACGATCTGCGCACCGATCCCGGCGAGATGAACAACCTCGGCGCCGTCAAGGGCAGTAACGACGACCTGGTCATGGCGATGAGCAACGCACTCGAAGCCGCTATCGCACGCGAGATCGGCGTCGACGACGGTCGCGAGATGCCCGCGTTCGAGTCCGTGGAGTGGCATCTGGACAAGATCGACCTCTGAGGCCGTCGGCCTGCGCCATCCCGCGGTGCACAAGGGGCAATGGGTTGGCACACGCGCGATAAGTTGGAGAGGTGAGCACCACCGAGAACACCGTCGCCGAACTCGACCTGCATGCCGACCCCGTCGAGTTGACCGCCGCACTCGTCGACATCGAGAGCGAGTCGCACAACGAATCGGCGATCGCCGACGCCGTCGAGAAGGCGCTCCGCGAACAGACGGTCGGGTTCGAGGTGCTCCGGCACGGCAATCGCGTTCTCGCGCGTACAAATCGCGGTAAGCCGAGCCGAGTCATCCTCGCGGGACACCTCGACACCGTGCCTGTCGCGGGCAACCTGCCGAGCCGACGCACCGTCGACGATGCCGAGGGTGACGTGCTGCACGGCTGCGGAACCGTCGACATGAAATCGGGCGACGCGGTCTTCCTCCATCTCGCCGCCACCCTCGACGATCCGTCGCACGACCTCACGCTCATCTTCTACGATTGCGAAGAGATCGCGGCCGAGTACAACGGGCTCGGATTTCTCGAACGCGAACTGCCGGAATGGCTTTCAGGCGACGTTGCGATTCTCGGTGAACCAACTGCCGGGCAGATCGAAGCCGGATGCCAGGGGACGCTGCGCGTCACGTTGACGGCCTCGGGCGCCCGTGCACATTCGGCGCGATCGTGGATGGGCGACAACGCAATTCACAAACTCGCCGGAGTCCTCACCACGCTTGCGAATTATCAGCCGCGTTACGTCAACATCGACGGTTGTGAGTATCGCGAGGGGCTGTCAGCGGTCGGCATCGGCGGGGGAGTGGCGGGCAATGTGATCCCCGACAGCGCATGGGTGACCATCAACTTCCGGTTCGCCCCCGACCGCAGCAGCGACGACGCACTCGACCACGTCCGCGACGTGTTCGCCGAGGATCTCGACACCGACATGATCACGCTCGAACTGACCGACGCCGCATCGGGCGCGCTACCGGGCCTCGGTCATCCCGCCGCAGCCGCGCTGGTCGACGCCGCGCACGGACGGTTCCGTGCGAAGTACGGCTGGACCGACGTGTCGCGGTTCTCGGCTCTCGGAATCCCGGCCGTCAACCTCGGACCGGGTGACCCGAATCTCGCCCACCGCGTCGACGAGCGAGTGCCTGTGGCTCAGATCGCCGAGGTCACCGAACTCCTCAGGGCGTATCTGTCCTGACCGTGCTCTGACGGCGGTCGGTCTGCAGGACTGCGGGCTCTCGACCCACGACGACGTCGATCCGCACTGATCGGCGCTCGCGGCGGCAGCGCGACGCCCGGAGTGTGCGCGCGAGCGTCCATCTGCGCCACCCGAAGGCTTGCTAGCGTGACCTGCATGTCATCCGTACCTGAAGATGCCTCGTCCGACGCTGTGCCGAGCACGCCGCAACGCGCCACCGACTCCGACGCGAACGACGACCTGACAGGCGGCGAGGTGGTGATCGACGAGGAGGGTGCCTGCTACGTCGGGCCGATGCGCATCCGGCGAGACCTGCAGCGGCCCGAGACCACCGACCGGCGGCTGCTGCAGTGGGTGGACCCACGTGACCAGACGCGGCGCGCCGAACGCACCATGCGCGACTCGTGGCGGGTGCTGCGCATCCAATCCGAGTTCGTTGCGGGCTTCGACGCGATGAATGACGTGGCCGAGGCGGTGACGGTGTTCGGGTCGGCGCGCACCCGGGAGGGAACCCCCGAGTACGACCTCGGCGTCCGCTTGGGCAAGGCACTCGGGGAGGCGGGTTACGCGGTCATCACCGGGGGCGGACCGGGTGTCATGGAGGCGGCCAATCGCGGTGCCGCGCATACGGATTCGCGCTCGATCGGCCTGAACATCGAGCTGCCGTTCGAGCAGCACCTCAACCCGTGGGTCGATCTCGGGATGAACTTCCGCTACTTCTTCGTCCGCAAGACGATGTTCGTCAAGTACGCGCAGGCATTCGTCTGTCTGCCCGGCGGGTTCGGGACGCTCGACGAACTCTTCGAGGCACTCACCCTGGTGCAGACCAAGAAGGTGGTGCGCTTCCCGATCGTGTTGCTCGGACGTGAGCACTGGGCGGGCCTCGTCGACTGGATGCGCGACCGTCTCCTCGCGGGCGGAATGATCTCCTCCGACGACCTCGACCTCTTCCACGTCGTCGACACGCCCGAGGAAGCGGTGCAGATCATCGTCGACGCGACTCCCGCCCGATGACCGCGATCTGCGTGTACTGCGCGTCGGGTCCGGTCGACACGCGCTACCTCGACCTCGCGGCAGAGCTCGGAACCGCGATCGGTGCCGCGGGGCACACGCTGGTCTCGGGTGGCGGCAACGTGTCGATGATGGGGGCGGTCGCGTCGGCAACACGCGCGGCGGGCGGCACGACCGTCGGGATCATCCCGCGCGCGCTGATGGAGCGCGAGGTCGCCGACCTCGACGCCGACGAACTCGTCGTGACCGAGACCATGCGCCAGCGCAAGCAACTGATGGACGACCGCGCCGACGCATTCATCACCTTGCCCGGAGGGATAGGCACACTCGAGGAGTTCTTCGAGACCTGGACCGGCGGCTACCTCGGGATGCATGACAAACCGGTCATCATCTGCGATCCATTCGGTTTTTACTCGCCGCTGCTCGACTGGCTGCAAGACTTGCACGGTCAGGGGTTCGTGTCGGAGCGGTCACTTGCGCGGCTGAAAGTGGCGGACACAGTGCCGGCCGCCCTCGCGTTTGCTACTGAACGGTAAGGTGTCGAAGAACACGTTTTGACGCGTGTTGGCACACGTAGCGGAGGGTGGAAATAGATGTCAGGTGACGCCACCAAGGTCGTCGGAATCTCAGACGTGTTGAAGGGTGTCGTCAAGATGGCCCCCGACGCCGTCGGCATGATCAAGAACGCGCCGGGGCTGATCCGGCGTCCGCCCGATGCCAAGCGCACCATCGGGTCGATTTTCGCCAAGCGGGCTGCCGATCACCCCGAGCGCCCGTTCATCCGCTTCGAGGGCAAGACCATCACCTACGGCGAAGCCAACCGACATGTGAACAGGTTCGCCGGGGTGCTCCAAGAAGACGGCGTGACCAAGGGCGACGTCGTCGCCATCCTGTCGAAGAACTGCCCGACCGACCTGTTGCTCATGCTCGCGACGGTCAAACTCGGTGCGATCGCCGGAATGCTGAACTACAACCAGCGCGGCGACGTTCTCGAACACAGTGTGAAGCTGCTCGGCGCACGTGTCCTGGTCTTCGATCCCGACTGCAGCGAGGCCCTCGAGTCCATCGATGCCGACGCGCTGCCGACGCACGTCTACGACTTCGAGCAGTTCGAGAAGGAAGCCGACGGGAAACCGGAAACCAACCCCTCGGTCACCGCGGACCTGCCGGCCTCCACCGAGGCGTTCTATATCTTCACCTCGGGCACGACGGGCATGCCCAAGGCGAGCGTGATGAGCCACAACCGTTGGCTGGCGAGCCTTTCCGGAATCGGTGGGCTCGCCGTCCGCCTCAAGCACAGCGACACCATGTACGTTCCGCTGCCGCTCTATCACAACAACGCGCTGAGCGTTTCGCTCTCGTCTGTCCTCGCGGCGGGTGCCTGCATCGCGATCGGCAAACACTTCTCGGCGTCGAAATTCTGGGATGACGTCATCCGCAATCGCGCCACGGCGTTCTGCTACATCGGGGAGCTCTGCCGGTACCTGCTCGCTCAGCCCGAGAAGCCGACCGACCGCGCACACGACGTACGGCTCATCGTCGGCAACGGCATGCGCCCCGACATCTGGGACGAGTTCCAGCGACGCTTCGGTATCGAGCGCATCGTCGAGTTCTACGGCGCGAGCGAACTCAACCTGGTCTTCGTCAATGCCTTCAGCGTCGAGCGCACCGCCGGGTTCTGCCCACTGCCGTACGCGATCGTCGAGTACGACGACGAGGGCAAGCCTCAGCGCAACGCCGACGGCCGACTGACCAAGGTCAAGCGCGGCGGCATCGGATTGCTGATCTCCGGCATCAATGACCGCGTCCCGATCGACGGCTACACCGATCCGTCAGAGACCGAGAAGAAGATCGTCCGCGACGCGTTCAAGGACGGCGACGAGTGGTTCAACTCGGGCGACCTCGTCCGCGATCAGGGCTTCTTCCACATCGCCTTCGTCGATCGCCTCGGTGACACGTTCCGCTGGAAGGGCGAGAACGTTGCGACAACGCAGGTCGAGGCGGGACTCGACGGGTTCGGTCAGGTCGGCCAGTCCGTCGTGTTCGGGGTCGAGGTCTCCGGAGCCGACGGCAAGGCGGGCATGGGGGCTATCACCCTCCGCGACGAAGGTGAGCTCGACGGCAAGGAGCTCGCGGCACATCTCTACGACGCACTGCCGTCGTACGCGATCCCGCTGTTCGTGCGCGTCGTCGACCATCTCGAGGCCACGTCGACGTTCAAGAATCGCAAGGTCGAACTCCGTGACGAGGGCTACACCGACACCGGCGACGATCCGCTCTACGTGCTCAAGGGTCGCTCGGAGGGCTACGTCGAGTACTACGACGGCTACGCCGACGACGTGGCGAATGCCAAGGTGCCCAAGAACTGAACACACAGTGAACTGCCGGCGCGGGTGGTCGTCGACGGTCTGTGATCCGCGGCGATCGCTACGCTGGCTCCCATGAACGCGACCCTGTGCGGCAGGCCCGTGCCTGCCGATCGGGCCCTGGTGATGGCCATCGTCAATCGCACGCCCGATTCGTTCTACGACCGCGGATCGTCGTTCTCCGACGACGCGGCGAAGACGCGCATCCGGCAGGTCGTGGCCGAGGGTGCCGACATCGTCGACATCGGTGGGGTGAAGGCGGGGCCCGGTGAAGAGGTCGACGCCGCGACCGAGACCGAGCGGGTCGTGCCGATGGTCGAGTGGATCCGCGAGCGCTATCCGGATCTGCTGATCAGTGTCGACACCTGGCGTGCGGAAGTGGCCGATCGGGCATGCGCGGTGGGAGCCGACCTCATCAACGACACCTGGGCGGGTGTCGATCCTGATCTGGTGAAGGTCGCCGCGGCACGGCGTGCCGGGATCGTGTGTTCACACACCGGCGGCATGGAGGTCCGCACGCGTCCACATCGCGTCGCCTACGGCGAAAAGCCGACCGATGTGGTGACGGAGGTGATCGCCCA
Organism: Gordonia sp. 852002-10350_SCH5691597; assembly: GCF_001665715.1. Lineage (NCBI taxonomy): Bacteria > Bacillati > Actinomycetota > Actinomycetes > Mycobacteriales > Gordoniaceae > Gordonia > Gordonia sp. 852002-10350_SCH5691597. The sequence continues at coordinate 34,093 of NZ_LZMO01000180.1, read as the reverse complement.
GGTGACCCGGGCGGCCGAAGCGGCCGAAGCCCAGGGCGTGGCCCGCGACTCAATCGTTATCGACCCGACACACGACTTCGGCAAAAACACTCATCACGGGCTGCTCCTGTTACGCCACGTAAAAGATCTTGTTAATACAGGCTGGCCAGTGCTGATGGCACTGAGCAACAAGGATTTCGTGGGGGAGACTCTGGGTGTGGACCTCGACGAACGAGTGGAGGGGACACTGGCCGCGACAGCGTTGAGCGCCGCATCCGGAGCTCGGATCTTTCGCGTCCATGAGGTCGCCGCCACGCGTCGCGTGGTCGACATGGTCGCTGCAATAGCGGGAACACGGCCACCCGCCCGAACAGTCAGGGGACTCGCATGACCGAACAGGTACGTCGAACCCAAGCTCGCCACAGGGCGACCGCTTCAAACAACCGCGACCGCACAGCCATGTGGCCGACCCCCGCCGACGCCATCGGCGAGGAACAGTCGTGGTCGAGTACGCACACGTGGGAACAGCCGGACTGGACCATCGAAGAACTCGTGGCAGCCAAACAGGGACGCACGGTGTCGGTCGTCCTGCCCGCGCTCAACGAGGAGGAGACCGTCGCCGATGTGATCGCGACGATCAGGCCCCTCGTCGGCACGCTCGTCGACGAACTCGTCGTCCTGGACTCCGGGTCCACCGACGCCACCGCGGAGCGAGCAATCGCCGCGGGTGCCCGGGTCATCACCCGCGAGGAGGCCGTACCGGAACTCGAGCCGGTGAAGGGTAAGGGGGAGGTGCTGTGGCGGTCCATCGCGGCGGTCACCGGCGATCTCATCGCCTTCGTTGACTCCGACCTCATCGACCCCGACCCGATGTTCGTGCCCAAGATGCTCGGACCACTCCTCGTCAACCCGCAGATCCACCTCGTCAAGGGCTACTACCGGCGTCCGCTGCGGACCGGAGCAACCCAGGACGCCAACGGTGGCGGGCGAGTCACCGAACTGGTGGCAAGGCCGTTGCTCGCATCGCAGAAACCCGAGCTGACCGCAGTGCTCCAGCCGCTGGGCGGCGAGTACGCGGGCACGCGGGAGTTGCTCTCGGCCGTTCCGTTCGCGCCGGGCTACGGAGTTGAGATCGGACTGCTGATCGACACCTACGACCGCTATGGACTGTCCGGCATCGGCCAGGTGAATCTGGGTGTCCGCACACATCGCAACCGCCCGCTGATCGAGTTGGGCGTGATGAGCAGGCAGATCGTCGGCACGTTGATGCGACGATGCGGCATCGAGGACTCGGGGGCCGGGCTCACCCAGTTCACCGCAGAGCCGGACGGCACCTTCACCCCGCACACCACCGACCTCTATCTCGAGGATCGTCCGCCGATGAACACCGTTCGCGGCGCCGACGCGACGGCCGAGGAGATGGCCAGCTGATCTGAGCCCGGGCGCCGTCAAGTCACGCACGGCGGTCATAGACTTCTCTCCATGCAGACGCTGTTGCTCTACCTGCTGATCATGGTGGTGGTCGTGGCCGCCGTGTTCGCTGTCGTGTGGTTCGTGTTCGGTCGGGGAGAAGAATTGCCCCCGATCGACGACGACACAACCCTGACCCGCCTGCCCGCCGCGGGTATCGCAGGCGACGATGTGCGGTCCCTTGTCTTCGCTCAGACGGTGCGCGGCTACAAGCCGCGCGAGGTGGACTGGGCTCTCGAGCGGCTTGCCGCGGAGATCGACGAGCTGCGTGCAGTGGTGCTCACCCTGCAGGCGCGCGACGCCGCCGAACCGGTGTCGGCCGAGAGCGGGTCGGTCTACGACTCCACGCACGCCGCGCGTGCGGGGGATTCGACGTCGCAGGACGACCTCGACTAACCGTTTGCGCGTCCGTCGGTCGGGCCGATTCAGTGAACACGTATCATTGACACGGCAGCCGTGCGCTGTCGTCGGATCCACCACGGCGAGGAGAACTCTGAAGGGAGTTTGCGAAATGGCGGCGATGAAGCCACGTACTGGGGATGGACCCCTGGAAGCAGCCAAGGAGGGGCGTGGGATCGTTGTCCGCATTCCTATCGAGGGTGGCGGCCGTCTCGTCGTCGAACTGACCGCAGACGAAGCCGCGGCGCTGGGTGAAGAGCTGCGCGGGGTCACCGGCTGACTCAGGAGCCACGGGCGCAGCCAGGACGTGCGGGATCCGTCGCCGACATCGCCGACGTCGCCGACCTGCTCCGCTGCCCGGTCTGCGGAGAGCGTCTCACCGTCGACGAACCCGGCAGGCGCCTGTTCTGCCCGCTCCGACACTCGTTCGACATCGCCAAGCAGGGCTACGTATCGTTGCTCGGCGGCCGATCCGGTTCGCTCAAGTCCGACACCGCCGACATGGTGTCGGCACGCCTGCGAGTCCACGACGCAGGTGTTCTCGATCCTGTCGTGAACGCGGTCGCCCAGGCCGCAGCAGCATTAGTTCCCGGCATGCAGGTGCACACGGATGCACCGGTGATCATCGATCTGGGTGCCGGACCGGGACACTACCTCTCGGCCGCGCTGGGCGGCGTCGAGCACTCTCGCCGTGTTGGTGTCGATCTCTCGAAATACTGTGCCCGCGCGTTGACGCGCAGGATTCCCGGCGCTGGTGCCGTCGTCGCCGACGTCTGGCGCGATCTCCCGTTCGTCGACGACTGCGCCGACGTCGTGCTGTCGGTGTTCGCGCCGCGCAACGTCGATGAGACCGCGCGCATTCTGCGCCGAGGTGGGCGGTGGATCATCGTCACGCCGCAACCCGATCACCTCGGCGAGCTGATCGAGCCGATGTCGATGCTGTCGGTCGCTGCCGACAAGTCCGACGCCGTCTCCGCCGCAGTCGGTGAGCGTTTCGATATCGTCGAGCACACGGTGATTCGCGACCGCCGTGACGTGTCGGCGTCGACGATCGCCGACCTCGTGGCCATGGGTCCGACGGCCTTCCATCGCGATCGTGACGAGATCGAGCGTGCCGCACACGCATTCGCGCCGGGATCGTCGACCACCCCGGTCACCGTCGCCGTGACGGTCACGGTGTGTCAGGCCAGCGTCGACCGGTAGACGTCGAGTGTCTGTTCGGCGATGGAGTCCCACGAGAACTCGGATTCGGCGCGCTCGCGTCCTGCGCTACCCATCGCGCTGGCTGCCGCCGGATCGCCCACGACGTCGTTGACGGCCTCGGCGATTCCGCGTTCGAAGCCGACGGCATCGGTGGGGTCGTAGGGAACGAGTTGTCCGGTGACGTTGTCGCGCACCACTTCCGGGATTCCGCCGACGGCCGACGCGACAACAGCCGTCTGGCACGCCATCGCCTCGAGGTTGACGATTCCGAGCGGCTCGTACACCGATGGGCACACGAAAACATCTGCCGCGGTGAGGATCTCGCGGATACGAGGTAGCGGCAGCATCTCTCGCACCCAATGGACTCCGTCTCGCGCGGCGGCGAGCTCGGCCACGGCGGCCTCGGTCTGCGCTGCGATCTCTGGGGTGTCGGGCGCGCCTGCACATAAGACGAGCTGGATCGCCGGATCGAAATGATGTGCGGCGGCGATGAGATGTCCGACGCCCTTCTGGCGCGTGATGCGCCCGACGAACGCGACGACGGGACGCGACGGGTCGATTCCCAGGCGCACCAGCGTCGACTCCTGGTTGTACGGCTCTTCGACCGGATACCACAGCGTCGTGTCGATTCCGTTGCGCACCACGTGAACTCGCTCAGGATCCAACCGCGGGTAGGCGTTCACCACGTCGGCGCGCATGCCCGAACTCACTGCGATGACGGCATCGGCGTACTCGACGGCGTTGCGTTCCGACCAACTCGACACCTGATAGCCACCGCCGAGTTGCTCGGCCTTCCAGGGCCGCAACGGTTCGAGGGAGTGGGCGGTCAGGATGTGTGGAATGTCGTACAGGCGAGCGGCGAGATGCCCGGCGGTACCGGTGTACCAGGTGTGCGAGTGCGCGATGTCGGCGCCTGCCGCTCCCTGCGTCATCCGAAGATCCGTCGAGAGCATCGACAGCGCCGGATTGGCGTCGGCCAGTGCGGGGTCGGGGGAGTAGACGAAGGCGTCGTCTCGGGGGACGCCCATGCAGTGCACGTCGACGGTGACGAGACTTCGGAGATGCCGGACCAGTTCGGTGACATGAACTCCCGCACCGCCGTAGACCTCGGGTGGATACTCCCGCGTCATCATCGCCACCCTCATGGGTCCTGACGCTAGCGCCATGTGTCGGAGTTCGCCATTCACATGTGGAATCGCTCGAGAACGGACCCGCGATTCGTATGGCCCCACTGGTGGTTGGCGGTTAAGTTGGGAGTGTGAGATCGCAGCCGCACGTTCTCGGAATCGTCCTCGCCGGTGGCGAGGGAAAACGCCTGTACCCGTTGACCAAGGACCGCGCCAAACCCGCCGTACCGTTCGGCGGCGCGTACCGGCTGATCGACTTCGTGCTCTCGAATCTGGTCAACGCGGGGTATGAGCGAATCTGTGTGCTGACACAGTACAAGTCGCACTCGCTCGACCGTCACATCTCGCAAACCTGGTGGACATCAGGATTTCATGGCGAGTACATCACGCCCGTCCCGGCGCAGCAGCGTCTCGGTCCGAGGTGGTACACGGGCAGTGCCGACGCGATCTACCAGTCGCTGAACCTGATCTTCGACGAACAGCCGGAGTACATCGTCGTGTTCGGTGCCGATCACGTGTACCGGATGGATCCGTCGCAGATGGTCGAGGCGCACATCGCGTCCGGTGCCGAGGTGACCGTCGCAGGCATTCGGGTGCCGCGCGTCGAGGCGTCGGCCTTCGGTGTCATCGACTCCGACGACTCGGGCAAGATCACGCGCTTCCTGGAGAAGCCGAGCGATCCGCCTGGGACGCCTGACGATCCGGACGTCACCTTTGCGTCGATGGGCAACTACGTGTTCACGACGGATGCGCTCGTCGAGGCGATCATCAAGGACGCGGCCGATGCCGACTCCGATCACGACATGGGTGGCGACATCATCCCGAGCTTCGTCGACCGCAAGGCGGCCTATGTCTACGACTTCAAGGACAACGAGGTTCCCGGGGCCACCGAACGCGACAAGGGCTACTGGCGTGACGTCGGAACGCTCGACGCGTTCTACGACGCCCACATGGATCTCGTGTCGGTGCACCCGGTCTTCAATCTCTACAACCAGAACTGGCCGATACGTGCCGAGTCGCTGAACGTTCCGCCCGCCAAGTTCGTACAGGGTGGCTCCGCGCAGGATTCCGTCGTCGGCGGCGGCAGCATCATCTCGGGTGGGACGGTCTCGCAGTCGGTCATCTCTGCGAACGTGCACGTCGAAGACGGCGCGATCGTCGAGGGCAGTGTGTTGATGCCCGGCGTGCGGATCGGCAAGGGCGCCGTTGTGCGGCATGCGATTCTCGACAAGAACGTCGTCGTCTCCGACGGCGGGCAGGTCGGCGTCGACCTCGCGGCCGACCGCGACCGCTTCGCCGTCAGCAACGGCGAGGTGGTCACCGTCGGCAAGGGCATCCGCATCTGAGCGCACGCCCGCGGCAGGGCGCTCTCAACCCTGCTGTCGGGCAGCGAGCTGAGCCAGCGCGGCGGTGACGAGGGATTCGATCTCGGTGCCGTCGTCGTGGGGCAGCGCGTCCACGGGCCACCAGCGCAGGTCGTCCGACTCCGAGCTGATGTCGAAGTGCGGCAGCTTGCCACCCGGTTGCGGCGGCGCCACCGCGGCGAAGCGGACGTCGAGGTGTCGGGTCGGCACGCCGAGCGAGCAGGTGATGGGGTGGGTGTGGAGTTGCGCCAATGCGCCGAGCGTGAGGTCGTCGATTCCCGACTCCTCGCGTGCTTCGCGCAGTGCGGCGTCGGCGATCGAGTTGTCGGATTCCTCGCAGTGCCCACCGAGCTGAATCCATTTGCCCACACGCGGATGCAGCGTCAGCAGGACGTGGGTGTGCGTGGCGTCGAACACGATCGTCGACGCGGTGACATGTCCGGGCACGCTGCGTCGTAGACACGCGTCCGGCTGCGCGTCGAGAAATGCGAGATAGGCGTGGCGCAGCGAATCCTGTTCGGGCGCCTGGGTATTCCATGACCGAAGAAGTTCAACGGCCGACGAGTGCAGGGAATCAGCGCTCATCGCTCGATCACCCACTCGTCGGTCGGGGCCGGCTCGCGTAGCTGCTGTGGCTCGGCGGGGTGCCCGATGGCGATGGCGCCCAACGGTTCCCACGACGGGTCGACGTCGAGCTCGCGACGCACCACATCCGGCGCGAAGATCGTCGACCCGACCCAGCAACTGCCGAGTCCGCGGGCAGACAGCGCGACGAGCAGGCTCGCGACCGCGCCGCCCGCGGCGACGGTGAACATCGTGTGCTCTGCGGCGTTGCGACGTGAGTCGGGGTAGGTGTGCGCTCCGTCGCCGGTGAGCATCGGGATCACCAGTTCCGGTGCGTCGTAGAGTATCTGGCCGCGCCCCACGCGCTTGGCAATCGACTCCGGTGACTTGTCGTCCGACGAGAGGTCGGCCCGCCACGCGTCACCCATCGCATCGAGGAGGCGGACACGACGCTCGCGTGAACGTACCCAGACGAAGCGGAACGGATGCGTGTGGTGGGGCGCAGGCGCGGTCAACGCGTCGGCGAATGCGGCTCGGAGATCTTCGGGCGCAACGGGTTCTTCTGAGAACGACCGGATCGATCGCCGGGTTCTGATCGCCTCGATCCTGCCCTGGTCGATCGCCTCGGCGGTCCCGAGGCGGAACAGGTCCTCGTCGGCCGGTCGGACGAGCTGGGCCGCCGATGAGCCGTCGTCGTGCACGCGAAGCCCCCGCACCACCGCGACCGGTACGCCGTCGAGCTTTCCCTTCACCAGGTCTGCGGCAGAGGCGATCTCGTCGGCAACGGCGATGTCGGTGACGATCAACGGGTTGCCGTACGAATCCTCGCCTCCCTCGTAGGGGTGGCTCACGGCGATTCCCGACGCGCCGATGGCGACGTCGGTCTGACCGGTACGCCACGCGCGGCCCATCGTGTCGGTGACGATGACCGCGACGTGGTGACCCGTGAGTCTCGCGATGGCTTCGCGCAACAGTCGTGCGCTGCCGTCGGGGTCCTCGGGGAGCAGGGCGATCTGGTCGGTGGGCACATTGGAGCCGTCGACGCCCGCAGCGGCTTGCACGAGGCCGAGTTTGTTCTCGGTGATCAACGTGCGGTTCTTGCGGGCGAGGACGCGCACCGACTCGGCGTCGATGAGCCTGCGCCGCAGGGCATCACGCTCGTCGGGATCGGTGGGTGCCGGAATCATCCGACCCTCGGTCTTGGAGAAGACCTTGCTGGTGACGACGACGACGTCGTCGTTGCGCAACCACGGGGCGCGGCGTGTGATCTCCGCTGCGAGGTCGGTGGTGGCGTCGAACTCGGGCAGACCGGTGACCGGGATGATCTCCAGAGCCGCGGGGGCGCGGTGGTCGCGGAGGACCCCGACTTGCGATGCCGCGCTGTCGTCGGCCGTCATCGGGCGTCTCCGGTGGCGTCGGGGCGGGCGGGGTGCGGAATGTCGACGCCGACGAGGGCGCATGCGTCACGGACCATCACGGCGGTCGTCTGTGGGTCGCTCATCAGCAGTGGTGCCGTTCCGATGGCGATGCCGTCGACGTGTGCGGTGTCGCCCTCGGCGATCAGCCATCCGTCGAGGATTCCGTTGCCACTGCGGGCCCCGTAGTGGGCGGCGATCGCCTCTGCGGAGGACTCGACGCCGATGACCGACAGGCACTCGTCGGCCATTCCCCGCAGCGGTCGATTGTCGATCACCGGGGAGATGCCGACCACGGGTGCCGACGTTGTGCGCAACGCGCTTCGGATGCCGGGGACGCTGACGATCGCGCCGATGCTGACGACGGGATTGCTCGGTGCGAGCAGGACGATGTCGGCGTCTGCAATCGCTTCGGCCACACCCGGTGCGGGCGCGGTGTCGTCGGACCCGACCTGCGCGAACCCGAACGTCGGGATCTGCGCACGATGACGAACCCACCACTCCTGGAAGTGGATCGCGACGCGCTCGCCTTCGCGCCCATCGGGTTTGGAGACGACGACGTGTGTCTCGTGACGTTCGTCGGTGGCCGGAAGCAGTCGCACGCCGGGCTGCCAACGCCGACACAGCGCGGCGGTGACATCGGAGAGCCGGTATCCGGCGTCGAGCATCTGGGTGCGGATCAGATGCGTCGCAAGGTCGCGGTCGCCGAGTCCGAACCAGTCGGGATCTGCGCCGTAGGCGGCCAGTTCCTCCTTGGCGTGCCACGACTCGTCGGCTCGACCCCAACTGCGCTCCGGGTCGATTCCGCCGCCGAGCGTGTACATACAGGTGTCGAGATCGGGGCAGATGCGCACGCCGTGCATCCACGCGTCGTCACCGACGTTGACCACCGCGGTGATCTCGTTTCCGCTGCTCGACGCCGCGTCGCCCGTGGCGTCGGGAAACGGCGTCGGACCGAGCAGTTCGCGAACTCCGGACAAAAATCGTGCGCCGCCGACACCGCCGACGAGTACCGTCACCTTCACAACGACCCACTCTAGTGAGTCCGGATCGAATCGATATCATGGACCACGACGCTGCGCCCGCCATTCGCGTCCGATGTGACATTGATGTGTCCCCGCAACACAACTCGTGTCTTACGGGGAGTTTTGTCAGTCGATGGTATTAAGGAATATTTCGATTCAACTTGACCGGACACGTCTCTTGCGTGTCTAATCACATCAGTGTCATTTCTGGTTCGAGATCGAGATCGAGAATCGGTGCATCGCAACGAAGTTCGATCACGTGTTCGAATTCGGAAAGGTTGATCCGACACCGTGGTGGTGCCAGGTCGCGCCGGACACTTGGTGAAGATCGAGAATGTACGGGTATGAGTGGTGGTGTGGCACCGATGCCGCGCCGCCGTGACGACAGAGAACAACGACTTCCCAGGCAGGAGGCGCCGACGATGGCATTCGACAACGCGATCGGCAATCCCCTTGAACCACACGGTCATTCAGAGATCGCGTCCCCGTTGAGTGGGGATGCGAATTACACAACCCTTGGGCCCGTTGATGATTCATTCATCGGGACACCTGAGGTGTCACTCGGCGCTGAGGAGGACTCGCAGCGGCGCCATCTTTCCTTGGTGCCCAACGACTTCGAGGGCTTGTTCGACGAGATCGAAGATCAGTGGCAAGATCGCGCGCTGTGCGCGCAGACCGATCCGGAGGCCTTCTTCCCGGAGAAGGGTGGCTCCACTCGTGAGGCGAAGCGCATCTGCCAGGGCTGCGAGGTGAAGGCCGAGTGCCTCGAGTACGCCTTGAACAATGACGAGCGTTTCGGAATCTGGGGCGGACTCTCCGAGCGTGAGCGTCGACGCCTCAAGCGCGGCATCATCTGACGATCGGTCGCACCCCGGTGGCCCCGTCCTCTGGTGGCCCGGTCTTTGGTGACACCGTCTGCCGGTAGACCGGTCGAGTTCGGTTACTCGGGTCCTCGGTCGATGATGTCCTCGTCGAGTCCGAGGTGTGTCGCGACCTGCTGTACCAAGACTTCGTGAACGAGGTCGAGTAGGTCCTCGCCCTTCTTCGCCCTGCTCTCCAGTGGCCGGCGGAAGAGGATGATCTGCGCCCTGGTCGGCGCTCCGTGTACATCGACCCCTGCGGGCATCAACCGCGCAAGCGGAACGGCGCCGTCGGCTGTCACCTCGTCGGGCCACTGCACGGTTTCCGGGTCACGCGGGAGAAGACGCGGAATCTCGTCGACAGCGATGTCGAGTCCCGAGAGTTGATCGTGCCAACGTGCATCTATCTCCGCGAACGCCTCGAGGACGACCGTGTCGAATTCGTCCGACTTGCTGCGCCACGCCGGCACTCCCTGCGGCAGCAGCGGTGAGCGCAGACCCCGGCCTCGTCGGTCGCGACGTGCTCGACGCGCCGCGCGGACGGCCGAGAGCCGCATATCGGACACCCGGTTCTCCGAGGAGCGCACCGGCGAAGCCTGGCTTCGATCGCGCGTGGCGCGCCGCCGTTCGATACGCATGCCGAGATTGTAAGTCTCCACCGTCCGCTGTCGCGTCGGAGATGGGTGCCGCGTGTCGGGCCCGGGCCGCGTGTCCGACCCCGCGCCGCGTGTCGCCTCACCGTTCGCCGGGGCGTGGGACTAACCTTTCTGCTGTGAAGCTTCCCCGACAATGCTGCCGCCCGGCTTGCTCCCGGTCGGCGGTGGCGACCCTGACCTTTGTGTACGCCGAGTCGACGGCGGTCATCGGTCCTCTCGCCACGTCGGATGAGCCGCACTCATGGGATCTGTGTGACGAGCACGCGCGCCGCATCACGGTGCCGCGCGGGTGGGAGATGCTGCGCAGTGAGCGGGGATTCTCGGCGCCGGTCGCCGAAGACTACGAACTGACCGCCCTCGCCGAGGCCGTGCGTGAGATCGGTGGGCGTGAGGTCGGTGCACGCGGAATCGCAGGTGCTGTGGGACGCGCGCCCGGTTTCGACCAGGAGGCGTTCGACGACGTTCACGCGGGCCGTCATCGTGCGGGTACGTCGACGACCGATGTGCGTTCGGGTCCCGATGTGCGTTCTGGGGCCGACGCTGCTCGCCGAAGCGGCGCGGTGAAGCCGCGCCCCGGCAGGCGTGGGCATCTTCGTGTGTTGCCCGACCCGGTCGACTGACACGCCCGCGAGATCTGGTGGATCAGAATATGGCTGTGTGTGGGCAGCGACGCCATGCGTCGCTAGGCTGACCCTATGCGTACAGATACCGCCGACCTCGATGATGTCGACGATCTGATTGCAGGCGACTCCGAGGGTCTGCTGCAGGCGGCGGCGTTGACGGGTGCGCAGGTGCGTGCCGTTGCCGAGGCCATGCGTGAGGGCGTCCTCGAACCGTTGGCGGCGCTGCGGCCCCGAAGTGTTGTCATCGTGCACGGCGTGTCGAGCGTCGCCCGCGACGCCGTAGCGCTCGTCGTGGCCTGCGTCGCCACCCGCGTCGATGTGCCGATCGTCTCCGCGCCCGCCCTGCCGGGCTGGGTGGGTCCACTCGATGTGGTTGTCGTCGCGGGCGACGACGCGGCCGACATGGCACTCGCGGATGCCGCGGCACGGGCGCGGCGTCGACGCGCAGAGGTCGTCGTCGCAGCGCCCATCGAGGGGCCGCTGCGAGATGCTCTGGGCGGCAGTGGAATTGACCTCTCGCCTCGTCTTCGCGTCGATCCACGTTTCCGATTCGCGGCGTACGTCGCGGCGCTGTTGGCGGTATTCGCATCACTCTCCGATGTGCGGTTCACCGGTCCGGTGCCGCTCGTGGGCGACATTGCCGACGCACTCGACGACGAGGCCGCGACAGATCATCCCGCCCGCGAGACGTTTCAAAACCGCGCCAAACTGCTGGCAGCTCGACTGTCAGATCGTCGAGTCGTGTGGACGGGCGACAGTCCGGCTGCGTCGGTGGTCGCCACACGGAACGCCAACTCACTTCTCGCGTTGTCCGGAAAGGTCTGCGCCACAGCCGATATCGATGCCGTCGCGAGTATTTCGCTGCAGTCGTGGAGTGCTTCGGGCGCGTCCGCCGTCGACTCGATCTTCCACGACCCCCAGATCGACGGTCCATTGGCAGCCGAACCTCCGCGCGTGCTCGCGGTCACGACGGCGTCGAGGCAGTGGTTTGCCGATCGCAGGGTCGTCGGTATTCCGGATGCGGAAGCGGTGTTCGGCGAGGTCGACGACGCCGATCCCGCGGCGCACCCGGCTGGGCCCGCCGGGCCGGAGGACCTCGCAGACGGGCCCGCCGACCTCGTCGGCTATGTGCTTCTCGCGTTACGCGTCGACATCGCCGCGGTGTATCTGCGCCTGACCGGAATCGGAGACTGATGAAACTGCTGGACGGAGTGGTCCGCCCGTACGCCTGGGGATCGCGAACGGCTATCGCGTCGCTGCGGCAGAAGCCGGTTCCCTCGCCGCACCCGGAGGCCGAACTCTGGTTCGGCGCACACACCGAGGGACCTGCGACGGTCCTCGGCAGCGACGGCGAGCCGGAAGGCACGCTGCTCGACGTGATCGACGCCGATCCGCAGCAGGCACTCGGAGCTGCGACAACCGATCGGTTCGGCGATCGACTTCCCTTCTTGCTCAAGGTACTTGCCGCTGACGAACCGTTGTCGCTGCAGGCTCATCCCAGTGCCGAGCAGGCCCGTGAAGGGTTCGCGCGCGAAGAGGCCGCAGGGATTCCCATCGATGCGCCGACGCGCAACTACAAGGACGCCTCGCACAAGCCGGAGCTGATTGTCGCGATCTCCGAGTTCGACGCGTTGGCGGGTTTTCGTGACCCCGCGCAGACGATCGACTTGCTACGCGAACTGCAGGTCTCAGAACTCGACCCCTATCTCGGGATGCTGGCGGGCCAACCGGATGCCGAAGGGCTGCGCGCGGTGTTCACCACGTGGCTCACCTTGCCGGAATCGCGGTTGCGCACCCTCGTTCCCGCCGTCCTCACCGGAGCGGTCGACGCGCTGAACGCGGGATCGCGGTTCGGCCCGGAGCTGCGCACGGCGCTCGAGCTCGGCGAGATCTACCCCAACGACCCGGGGGTACTCGCGTCGTTGTTGCTCAACAGGATTCACCTGTCGCCAACCGAAGGGCTGTACCTGCCTGCCGGGGTACTCCACGCCTACCTGAGCGGCACCGGAGTCGAGATCATGGCCAACTCCGACAATGTGCTCCGCGGTGGCCTGACCCCCAAGCACATCGACGTGCCCGAGCTGTTGCGTGTTCTCGACTTCACCCCGGTCGATGCCGACAGTCTCAAGCCGCGCATCCGCACGGTCGGCACCGAACGGATCTACCTGACGCCTGCGCCCGAATTCCGGCTCTCGCGTGTCGAGTTGGAGGGCACGGGTTTGCACCAGCCGTCGTCGATCTGCTTCGACATGCCCGGTCCGCAGATCCTTGCCGCGCTCGGTGGAACCATCGAGGCGCGGCTACCGGGCGATACGCCGCTGTCGGTCTCGTCTGGTTACGCGGCGTGGATTCCCGATGGTGACCCGGATGTCGTCGTGCGTGCGTCGTCGAGTCGGGCACTGTTCTTTCGCGCACGAGTTCCGGTCAACGATCCCGCAGAGTCGGCGTCAGAGAACTAGCGCGTCAGAGAAATAGATCTGTCTCACACACGAGCTGTTGTCAGACGAGTAGTCCAGATCGGTCGGGACGCCCGGGGTAGGGCATCGGCTGCCCTGCCGACTGGTCGCTGAACCGCGACTCCTCCGGAGTCGCGACCATCGTGACCCGGATGCGGGCATCAGCCGTTCGCAGCGTCACGTCGTGCGGCCGTGTGGGATCTTGTCTCACTTCGACCGCAGTCACTTCCATTGCAGTGGTGGAGGATTCGTCGTCTGTCGCCTGATTGTTGGTGACGACGATTCGTGTCGCACGTGCTGAGACGGGGCGCGGTGCGACACCGTCGAAGAGGTGAATCCGCCGGCCGCCCTCGAGGTCGCCGTGGGGGTCGGCGAACTTCAGTACGTGATGATCGCCGACGCGCGACACGAGGTGTTGCCACCCACCCGGACGCGAGGTGTGCACCGTGACTGCGCCGCCGGTCGCGATGATCCGCAGCACGATCTGTACGGCAAGGCGCGCATCACCGATCAGGGCGACCTCTGATATGCCGGGGCCGAACAGTCGCGACGTGACCGCACGACCGGTGTGATCGGCGCCGATCAACTGACCGCAGCCGCTGACCTGTATCCGGAGAGTGTCGAGCAATGTGTTGGCCTGTGCGCCCGACGTCGCGTGCAGTCCGCGGTGCACTCGATGCGTGGCGGCATAGGGGAGTGACGCCGCGAGGGCGTCGAACTGCCGACCATCGAGCGGTGTGGTACCCGTTGGCCAGGTGTCGACGACGCGTCCGGCGTCCGGGGCATCGTCGACGCGCATCAGTGCGCGCACCTGGAGCTTGCCGTCCTGTCCGTGGGACAGGGTGAGGGTGAGCGTCGTCGCGAGCGCCCCGGGGCAGGCGGTGCCGAACAGTCGCGGTAGGTGGCGGGGGTCGATGGCCGCGGTGCGGAAACGGACTCGTCCCGCTGTGACCTGCGACCACTCTTCTCTCATCGAGTCCAGATCCGAGCCGTGAGTCAATTGCTCTGTGAGCGAACGCATCTCGGTGGCGGTGAGCGGGGTGGCGACGAGCCCGCATTCGCGGAGTCGGCGCGCAACCCGGCGCGTGGTGATGGTCGCGGTGCGCAGGGCGCCGGTCGCGCCTCCGCCGCGGCGGGCAACCGCGTTCGGGCATTGCGTCGGATCGAGTCGTAGGACGACGAAGGTACTGCGGTGCGTTGTCGCGGGAAGTGGGCCGAGAGTGCGTTCGTAGATCGCGGCCGCCTGTCCGACGCCACCAACCCGTACGCCGTGGCTGATCACGTCGATCGACGAGAGCGGAATGTCGAAGGGGTCGATGCACCCGGCGAGGGTCGCCAGCGGTAGTTCCGGTTCGGTCGTCTCGCATCCGAATGGGGAGAGGAACGTCGGGGTGCAGCGTGTGGGTGAGACCCTCAGGACGGTGATCATCGTGCCGCCTGCCCAGCGGACACCGATGGGGCCATCCTCTGCGCGCGCACCCAACGAGGAGGTGCGCTGCCTGCGACCTGATGTCGGGACGTCGAATGGTGCGGGCGCGAGTTCGGCGAGACTACGCCGTGCCCGGGACCAGTAGAAGCCGAGTCGACGGATCATGTTGTCCGCCAGAGAATGTCGACCGGCGATCGGTACAAGTGTCACCGCCATGAGCGCCGCCGCGCCGAGTGCGACGACCCCCGCTCGGCCGCCCGCGGCCCACCAGCCGATGAACCCGGCGGCCACCAGCGCCTCGATCCCGACCAGCGTCGCGAATCCGGGTAGCCGTGAGCGTGTGGACGGCCCCGTGTCGAACGCCATGTGGTAGCTCCCTCTCCCCGAACCTGTACCGGCCTGTGTGCCGGCCGCCCCGCACACATATCACCCAGTAGTAGAGCGTCTTCCGAACCCGCGCGCGTCGAATCGGATGTTGTCCACAGCCGAAGACGTGATGCCGGAATGCCGGTTTTGTGCATGTCTGGTTCGGTTAGGCTACTACCGCGTCGGTCAGCCGTTGTGATGTTGCGCAGGCCGGGTGTCACGCGAGAAGTGCCCTGACACAGGCGGTGCCATGAAAGCGCGTGGGGGAACGACGTTAGGGGAGGGGGAACATGGCGCGTCAACTGACGACCCGAGCGCAGGTCAACGGCTACAGATTTCTGCTGCGGCGTCTCGATCACGCGCTGATCCGTCGAGACGTGCGGATGTTGCATGATCCGATGCGCTCACAGGGGCGTGCCCTCGCGGTCGGGGCGGTGCTCGGCGTACTCGTGCTCGCAGGTTTCGCGGTGTGGGGCCTTGTCAGTCCGCAAGGCTCCGTGGGCAAGTCGACCATCGTGGCGGCGAAGACCGGTGGCACCTACGTCGTCATCGACGGCACCATGCACCCCGTGCTCAACCTGGCGTCGGCACGACTCATCACAGGTAGCGACGAGAAGCCTGCGTCGGCGTCGGAGAAGAAGCTTGCACGATACCCGCGCGGTCCTCTCCTCGGTATCCCCGGTGCGCCGTCGGCGCTGCCGGTCTCGAGTGTTTCCGCGTGGACGGTGTGCGACAGTACCGATGCCTCTGCGGCCGATGGTGCGTCGGGGATCGGTGCGGGTTCGGTCGGCGCGCGCACCGGAGTGCTGACGGTCGTCGCAGGCGCACCGGAACTCGGGGCAGACATCCGTGCCGCGAATGCCGACGATGCCCTGTACGTGACCGATGGTGCCGGGGTGTTCCTGATCTACCAACTCGACCGTGACGGACACCCGACACCTGTGCGCGCGCAGGTGGATACGACCAGCGTTCCGGTGCTGCGGGCGCTGGGACTCGAGGGTCGGACGCCGCGGTCGATCAGTCGCGGGTTGCTCAACACTTTTCCCGAGGTCGACCCGTTGACGTTGCCGGACATTGCGGGTGAGGGTGGCGTTAGTTCACTGGCGGGTGGTTCACCGGCCGGCGGCGGCGCACGTGTCGGCTCGGTCATCAAGACGACTGCGGCCAATGGCGTCGCAGGCTATTACGTGGTGCTGCGCAGCGGTGTTCAACCCATCAGCGCGGCCACGGCCGAGATTCTGCGTCTCGCGGAGCGTGACGACGCCGCGCCCGTGGCGACCGTCGCGCCCGGCGTAGTCGCCGCTAGTCCGATGCGTGACGAGCTGCCCATTGCCGACTTCCCCACGACGACACCGCATCTCGTCACGGCCGGTGAGGGTACGGTGTGCCGGGCGTGGGCGCGCGGCGCCGACGCGGCTCGGACAACGCTGCTCGTCGGCGATACCCTGCCGCTGCCCGGCGGTGCGAGACCGGTCCGTGTCGCGAGTGCCGACGGGTCCGGCCCCGGCGTCGACCAGGTGTACGTGCGACCGGGCTCGGGCGCCTATGTTCAGGTGACCGGAAATGAATCAGATAGCGCGCGTGCGGAATCGAGATTCTACGTCGCCGATACCGGTGTGCGGTACGGAGTGCCGGACGCGAAGACGGGGTCGGTCCTGCGACTCGGCGCATCGCCGACTCCCGCTCCGTGGGATGTGATCTCGCTGCTCGTCGCGGGGCCGACGCTCTCGCGCGAGAACGCGCTCGTCGCGCACGACGGCATGGGTGCCGATCCGGCAGGTATCGCTGTCAACCCTCCGGAGAGCGCGCAGCAGACCGGGGGTTAGGTGTGCGCAGCGGCCACCTTGCGGCCCGGTACCGGCCGCTGCTCAGGTGACCGGACCGCCGACGATGTTGCCGACGATGCCCCGAATGATGTTGGTGCCGTCCTCTTCTCGGAGTTCGGAGTACCACTGCGCAGTCTTCTCGGGGTCTTTCGCGTGTGTCACGTCGCAGCGTTTGCGCGCACGTAGAACGAGGTCGCCCGCGCGCTCGGCGCGCGCGGCCTGGTATTCGGCGAGCGCGGCGTACACGTCGTCGGGGTGGTCGCGGAAGGCGAACTGCAGTGCCACAGCGTCTTCCATCGCCGAACAGCCGCCCTGCCCGATGTCGGGAGTGGTGTTGTGCGCGGCGTCGCCGAGTACCGCCACGCGGCCCTTGACCCAGGTGTCGAACGGGTCGAGGTCGAGGATCTCGACGCGGTTCGTCGTTGCGGGATCGAGCTTCTCGATGAGCGTCTGCACCCCGGGCGCCCAGCCGTCGAACTCCTTGGTGAGCACCTCGCGGGCGGTTCCCCGCTCGAAGGGCTGTCCCTCGGGCATTGGGACGTCGAAGAAGAAGTAGAAGCGGTCGCCCGCCACCGGCATGACCGAAACCCGTTTGCCGTCACCGACATACGTCGTCCATTCGGTCGACGGACCGATGGCCGGATCGGTGGCGACGAGGCCGTTGAAGTTGACGTAGCCCGCGTAGCGTCGGGTGACCGGGCCGCCCAGAACGTATTCGCGGGTCAGTGATTTCGCGCCGTCGGCGCCGATCACGATGTCGCCGCTGACGCTGGTGCCGTCGGCGAATTGCACTGTGGCAGCGTCGGGTCCGTCCTCGACGGAGACCATCTTCATACCGAAGTTGATGTCGTCGAATCCGTAGGCGTTCATGAGCATGAGCTGCAACTCGGCCCGCGCGATGGGGTAGGGGCGTTGGCCGACCTCGTCGATCAGCGGCTGCATGCTGAACCGGCACATGGTCTCGCTCGTGTGGCCGTCAACGTAGCTCATGGTGTCGACGATGCCTCCGAGCGCTGCGGTCTCTTCCTCGAGTCCGAGGTGATTGAGGCATTTGACGCCGTTGGACCACACCGAGATCGCGGCACCGACCGGCTTGTTCTCGGTCACCTGCTCATAGACCGCGACGTCGAATCCGAGTTGTTTCAGAGCGATAGCCGCGCTCATGCCGCCCATGCCCGCACCGATGATGACTGCCTTCACGTTGTCTTCCCTTCCACCATGAACAGGCTAGGGCCGATCGTGGCGTCGCGCGCGGCGAGGTCGATTGTGCACTGCGCGTGCGATCGTCAGTTGCGTGGCAAGCCGTCGACCATCGAGGTCACCATGGTGCGCCATTGCGTGATGATCGTCTCGAGGTCGAGCCCGACGACCTCGGTCAGGTGCTTGACGGCGGTGGCGCCGAGCGGCGTGAGCAGTGCGATCGCCGTCACCTCGACTGGATCCGGGAAACCCAACTGCCGCAGCAGGATCTGGATATGCATACTCGATGCGCGGGACACGGGATGGCTCCAGAACTCGGTGCCCGGCAGGTCTGCCTCGAGCAGGATGTCGAGGTGCGCCGCGTTCATCTTCAACCGCGCGGCGCCGTAGGCGAGGAGTCGTTCGAGGGGGTCGGCGCCCGGTCCGAGCGGGGCGGGGCCCGAAAGATAGGACTGCTGTAATTCCGATTCGGAGTGGTCGAGGAGGGCGAACATCAACCCGGTTCGGCTACCGAACCGTCGGAACACGGTGCCCTTACCGACGCCTGCCTCGCGCGCGACCGCATCCATGGTGACCGCGGCGGCGCCGTGATTGTCGATCAGGTTTTTCGCTGCGGCCAGCAGCAATCGCCGATTACGTGCCGCGTCAGCGCGTTCGACGCTGTCGGGTTGGGTCAACTGCAGTGACCGTGGTCCTCCCTCGACCTCTTTACGCATGTGATGAGCCTAACGGTTGACGGATCCGCGCTGCGGAGCGAATCTCGGTGGAACAAATCGGACCGCGGTCCGGTTTTACCAACCAAGTGTAGCGCCATGAAAAGGAGAAGTCTCGTGCCAGATCACGACATCACAGCACAGAACGCCAAGGTCACCGTCGCCGTATTGGTCGGCAGCCTGAGGTCGGCATCGATCAACAAGCAGCTCGCCGAATCCGTGGTTCGCAATGCCCCCGCCGGTATCGAGTTCTCGGTGGTCGAGAACATCGGTCGTGTGCCGTTCTACAACGAAGACGTCGACTACGCGCCGGGTTCGACGGACGGCGTACTCGATCCCGAGGTCGTCGCGCTTCGGGAGCTGGTCGCCGCGGCTGATGCCGTGTTGATCGTCACGCCCGAGTACAACGGTTCGGCCCCTGCGGTGTTGAAGAACGCCATCGACTGGTTGTCCCGCCCGTACGGAGCCGGCGCTCTGACCGGCAAGCCGGTCGGTGTCATCGGGGTCGCGCTTGGCCGTTTCGGAGGGACGTGGTCGCGTGAGGACATCCGCAAGTCGGTGAAGATCGCGGGTGGACAGGTCGTCGAGGAGGTGGAGTTCGGAGTGTCCGGAAGCCAGCTCGACGACTCGGGCCGACTTCCCGCCGAGGTCATCGACGGTGCCGTCGACGCCGTGCGCGTACTGGGATCCGAGGTCGCGGTATCGGTATGAGGTAGTGATCGGTGAGGGTCTGTTGCGGCCGCCCGTGTCGGAAGAATCACAAAAATGTGAGTTCCGACCCGGGCGGTCGTCGCGTTTCGCAAGGCGACACGCCGGAGTTCACGATCGCGTAGGCCCGCGACCTGCGACTTTCATCGATGTCATTACAAGTTCTAGTGGTGCAACCAAATGTCAGACACAAGGTGTAGTGTTTGGAACACCAGCAAGGCCGACGACGAGGATCGCTTGTAACCCTCCGAGACGGCGGTGGGGTCGGTGACCCAGATCACTATCTTCACTCTGGAGAATCACCTGAGGCAGTACGACGTCACCACGACCGAGGAGCAATCTGATGGCCATCACCGTCTACACCAAGCCGGCCTGCGTGCAGTGCAATGCCACCTACAAAGCTCTCGACAAGCAGGGCATCGAGTACGAGGTCGTCGACATCACCCAGGATGCAGACGCTCGCGATTACGTCATGGCTCTCGGGTACCTGCAGGCGCCCGTCGTCGTCGCCGACGATGAGCACTGGTCGGGCTTCCGTCTCGACCGCATCAAAGCGTTGGCAACACGCGCAGCCTGAAGCCTTCGCATCACGATCCGAAGGGGAAGCCGGATCGAATGTCTCTCACAACATCGTCTCTTGAAGCACCATCTCTCACGTCACATCCGTCTCTCGAGTCACCGCTGATCGTTTATTTCTCATCGGTGTCGGAGAACACTCATCGGTTCGTCGAGAAGCTGGGAATGCGCGCGGCGCGTATCCCGGTTCTCGACGGCGAGCGGTCCGGAGGTGCGGTATTCGAGGTCGACGAACCCTACGTCCTGATCTGTCCTACCTACGGCGGCGGCAAACCGTCGTCGACGGGAGGCAACGGTTTCGTGCCGAAGCAGGTCATCAAGTTCCTGAACAACACACACAACCGTTCGCTGATCCGTGGCGTCATTGCCGCGGGGAACACGAACTTCGGCGAGGAGTACTGTCTCGCCGGCGACATCATCTCGCGTAAGTGCTCGGTTCCGTATCTCTACCGATTCGAGCTCATGGGCACTTCTGACGACGTCGACCGCGTCCGCAGCGGTCTGGCCGACTTCTCGCGCAGCGACGCCTTCGTCGATCCCGAGACGGCAGCCAACGTCCGAGCCTGAGTGTCGGTACCGCCCGCTATCGTCTCGACCATCCGGCAACCCTTCCATCACCTTCACACGCATCCCACACTCCGAGGAGTCTCTTCGTGTCGCCTACCGCATCCGTCTCGGAATCCACAGTCCCGGACACCACCACGTCGGCGAGTGTGTCAGGCGTGCACGCCGGCCCGGCCGATCACGATCCGGGTGAGCTCGACTACCACGCGCTCAACGCGATGTTGAACCTGTACGACATCGACGGGAAGATCCAGTTCGAGAAGGATCGCGAGGCTGCACATCAGTACTTCCTGCAGCACGTCAACCAGAACACGGTGTTCTTCCACGATCTCGACGAGAAGCTCGACTATCTCCTCGAGGAGAACTACTACGAGCCGGAGGTTCTCGCCAAGTACGACCGTGAGTTCGTGAAGCTGCTCTTCGGTCACGCCTACGGCAAGAAGTTCCGTTTCCCGACGTTCCTCGGAGCGTTCAAGTACTACACCAGCTACACACTGAAGACCTTTGACGGAAAGCGCTACCTCGAGCGTTTCGAGGATCGTGTGTGCATGGTCGCGCTGACGCTCGCCGACGGCGATACGTCGCTGGCACGTGCGCTGGTCGACGAGATCATCGAGGGCCGATTCCAGCCTGCGACACCCACGTTCCTCAACTCGGGAAAGAAGCAGCGCGGTGAGCCGGTGAGTTGCTTCCTGCTTCGCATCGAAGACAACATGGAATCCATTGGGCGAGCGATCAATTCGGCGCTGCAACTGTCCAAGCGGGGGGGTGGTGTCGCGCTGTTGCTCAGCAATATCCGTGAGCACGGCGCGCCGATCAAGAAGATCGAGAACCAGAGCTCGGGTGTCATTCCGATCATGAAGCTGCTCGAGGACTCGTTCTCGTATGCCAATCAGCTCGGCGCACGGCAGGGTGCGGGCGCGGTGTACCTGCACGCACACCACCCCGACATCTACCGCTTCCTCGACACCAAGCGCGAGAACGCCGACGAGAAGATCCGCATCAAGACGCTGAGCCTCGGTGTGGTCATCCCCGACATCACCTTCCAGCTCGCCAAGAACAACGACGACATGTACCTGTTCAGTCCGTACGACGTCGAGCGTGTCTACGGGGTGCCGTTCGCCGACATCAACGTGACGGACAAGTACCACGAGATGGTCGAGGACCGGCGGATTCGCAAGACCAAGATCAAGGCGCGTGAGTTCTTCCAGACTCTCGCCGAGCTGCAGTTCGAGTCGGGTTACCCCTACATCATGTTCGAGGACACGGTGAACCGGGCGAACCCGATCGACGGAAAGATCACCCACTCCAACCTGTGCTCGGAGATCCTGCAGGTCTCGACGCCGTCGACTTACAACGACGACCTCTCGTATTCCCATGTGGGCAAAGACATCTCGTGCAACCTGGGTTCACTCAACATCGCCAAGACCATGGATTCTCCCGATATCGGGCAGACGATCGACACGGCCATCCGCGGCCTGACCGCGGTGAGTGACCAGACGGCGATCACCTCGGTGCCCTCGATCGAGAAGGGCAACAACGATTCGCATGCCATCGGCCTCGGCCAGATGAACCTGCACGGTTATCTGGCACGCGAGCGCATCTTCTACGGCAGCGACGAGGGCATCGATTTCACGAACATGTACTTCTACACGGTGCTGTTCCACGCACTGCGGGCGTCGAATGCGATTGCGCGCGAACGCGGTAGGTCGTTCGCGGGCTTCGAGAAGTCCACGTATGCCAGCGGCGAGTTCTTCGACAAGTACACCGATCAGGTGTGGGAGCCCGCGACCGAGCGGGTACGAGAACTGTTCGCCGACGCCGAGATCGACATCCCTACGCAGGACGACTGGCGTGAGCTGAAGGCTGCCGTGCAGCGCGACGGCATCTACAACCAGAACCTGCAGGCGGTGCCCCCGACCGGATCGATCAGCTACATCAACCACTCGACGAGCTCGATCCACCCGGTCGCGGCGAAGATCGAGATCCGCAAGGAAGGCAAGATCGGCCGTGTCTACTACCCGGCGCCGTACATGACGAACGACAACCTGGACTACTACCAGGATGCGTACGAGATCGGCTACGAGAAGATCATCGACACCTACGCCGCCGCGACCCAGCACGTCGACCAGGGGTTGAGTCTCACGCTGTTCTTCAAGGACACCGCGACCACGCGCGACGTCAACAAGGCGCAGATCTACGCTTGGCGCAAGGGGATCAAGACGCTCTACTACATCCGCCTGCGTCAGATCGCACTGGAGGGTACCGAGGTAGAGGGCTGCGTCAGCTGCATGCTGTAAACCACCACACCGCACACCTCCCAACCGTCAACACCGCCCCAGGAGGCGACCACCATGACCGCAGGCACGCACAGTCCCGCAGACGGCGCACCCATCAAGCTGGTGAGCCGGGTCTCGGCCATCAACTGGAACCGAGTGCCCGACGAGAAGGACGCGGAGGTGTGGGACCGCCTGACAGGCAATTTCTGGTTGCCCGAGAAGGTTCCTGTTTCCAACGACATCCCATCGTGGAACACGTTGACCGAGTACGAGAAACAGCTCACGATGCGTGTCTTCACGGGCCTCACGCTGCTCGACACCATCCAGGGCACCGTCGGTGCAGTGTCGCTGATCCCGGATGCGACCACGCCGCATGAAGAGGCGGTGCTGACCAACATCGCGTTCATGGAGTCGGTGCACGCGAAGAGCTACAGTTCGATCTTCTCCACGCTGTGTTCCACCAAGGAGATCGACGAGGCGTTCCGGTGGTCAGAGGAGAACGAGCAACTGCAGCGCAAAGCGCAGATCGTCATGGACTACTACCGTGGCGACGATCCGCTCAAGCGTAAGGTCGCCTCGACGCTGCTCGAGTCGTTCCTCTTCTACTCCGGCTTCTACCTCCCGATGTACTGGTCGAGTCGGGCGAAGCTCACCAACACAGCCGATCTGATCCGGCTGATCATCCGCGACGAGGCCGTGCACGGCTACTACATCGGCTACAAGTATCAGCGCGGGTTGGAGACGCAGACCCCGGAGCGTCGCCAGGAACTCAAGGACTACACCTTCGAGTTGCTGTTCGACCTGTACGACAACGAATCCGACTACACCGAGGCGCTCTACGACGAGGTCGGACTGACCGAGGACGTCAAAAAGTTCCTGCGCTACAACGCGAACAAGGCGTTGATGAACCTCGGCTACGAGGCGATGTTCCCGCGCGACGACATCGACGTGAACCCCGCGATCCTGTCGGCGCTGTCGCCCAACGCCGACGAGAACCACGACTTCTTCTCCGGTTCGGGCAGTTCCTATGTCATCGGCAAGGCCGTCAACACCGAGGACGAGGACTGGGACTTCTGATCGGCCGCAGCTACTCCTGCACCAGCCTGTCGTAGAGATCGCCGAGTTCGTCGACGGCTTCGGCGATGTCGCCGGGCGCGACCCCGGACGCCCGCAGGGCCGCGCGCAGCGCCGTTCCGTCGAGGTCTGTGAGCGGGTTGCCGCGTGGCGGCCGAGGCAGCGGTGGCAGCGGTGCACGTGTTCCGAAGAAGTCGACGGCGCCGAGGTCGTCGTGCTCGGCGCTCCCATCGCGGACTTTGCTCTGGCCGTTGGCGCCCGACTTGTTCGGCTCGGCGGACTCGTCCGGAGCTGTGCCGCTGTCATTGCCCAGAGCGTCGAGCAGAGACGGCAGGTCGGTGCCCATGACCGTGAACAGCGTGAGTGGGGAGCGGTCGATCTCGGCGGCAACCTCGTAGGCGACGGCCAGCACATGAATGCACCGGACCGACTCGTCGGGACACGTGCACTGCGAGGCGACGTCGGCCGACTCCGTCGGCCCGAGCAGCTCGCCGACGATCGGTGGTTGTTCACCACGCGCGACCGACATCACCTCCGCGACACCGGCGCGGCTGCGGAGCAGCGTGGCGACGGTGTCGACGTCGACCGTGCGCATCGAGAGGATCACGTCGAACGGTTCGAGTTGGCTGCCCTCCACCGATGCGGTCACCTGGCCGGGTCGGATGGACAGGCGATGCACGTGGCGGTCGCGAAAGTATCGTCGCGCCTTGCTGATTCGTCGGCTGTCTACTGACTCGGTGACCGAGCCCGCGCGCTGTGCGCCGGTGGCGTCGGCGATGTCGGTTCTGCCCTCGACAACGTCGACGAAGGCACGCGACCAGCGGGTCACCGCGTAGCCGCGCACCGGAACCGTCCCGCGCCTCATCTCGTGTGCCTCACGTGACTCGACCGCCCGCGTCTCGTGCATGCGTAGGTGTGCTCGGTCATTCGCTGACCGCCTCGTCGCGTAGTCGGAAGAGGTCGAACAGTTCGTCGTCGCCGAGGTCGCCGATCCAGTTCTCGCCTGCCGACACCGTCAGTCGCGACAGCTCGCGCTTCTTGGCGACCATGTCGTCGATGCGTTCCTCCAGGGTGCCGACGCAGACGAATCGTCGGACATGGACTCGTTGGTGTTGACCGATGCGATAGGCGCGATCGGTTGCCTGATCCTCGACGGCGGGGTTCCACCAGCGGTCGACATGCACGACGTGGGTTGCGGCGGTGAGGTTCAATCCGGTACCACCTGCCTTCAGCGTTGCGACGAGGATCGGGGGAGAGCCAGTCGACTCCTGTGTGCGACCGGCGTCTTGCCCTTGGAACTGCGCGACCATCCGGTCGCGTTCGGTGCGGCCGATACCACCGTGCAACAACGGGATCGGAGTGTCGAGCTGGTCGGACAACCATGTCGCCAACATCTCGCCGAACGCCGCGAACTGCGTGAAGACGAGCGCTTTGTCGCCATCGTCGACGAGTGTGGTCGCGATGTCGCCGAGTAGTTCGAGCTTCCCCGAGCGGTGCCGGTCTCGCCGCATCATGGGTGAACCGTCGCCGAGATAGTGCGCCGGATGGTTGCACACCTGCTTGAGTCGCGTCAGCGCGGCGAGCACGGTCCGCCTGCGCATGGCGCGCTGCTGTTTGTCGCGTAGCGCGACCATCAGATCGTCGATGATCGCGCGGTAAAGCGCCGCCTGTTCGACGGTGAGGTTCGCGCGCACGGTGATCTCGGTCTTCTCCGGGAGATCGCTGATGATCGAGGGATCGGTCTTCTCCCTGCGCAGAATGAACGGTCGGGTGGCGCGGTTGAGTCGTCGAAGTGCTTCGGGATCGCGGTCGCGTTCGATGGGTTCGGCGAACCGCGCCCGGAACGTCGACGCCGAGCCGAGTAGGCCGGGATTCACGAGGTCGATCACGGCTCGCAGGTCCTCGAGGCGGTTCTCGACGGGCGTGCCGGTCAACGCAACCCGATGACGGGCGGGGATGGCGCGCAACGCTTTTGCGGCAGCTGTTCTGACGTTCTTCACATGCTGCGCCTCGTCGACGACGATGCGCCGCCACCGCTGCCCTGCCAACAGCTCACGATCCCTGGTGGCGATCGCGAAGGTGGTGATGACCACGTCGACATCGGCGATCGTGGACGCGAAGGTGGCGCTGCGTGCGCGATCCGCACCGTGGTGGACGTGAACGCGCAGGCTCGGTGCGAAGTGGTTCAACTCACGAGACCAGTTGCCCACCAACGACATCGGGCACACCACGAGTGTGGGGGCGTGGTCGGTCGGCATGCCGTCGCGTTCGGCACACAGCAGTGCGATGACCTGGACGGTCTTGCCGAGTCCCATGTCGTCGGCGAGTACGCCTCCGATGCCCAGAGCGCTCAGGTGGGCCAACCACTCGAGCCCGCGCTGCTGATAGGGGCGCAGCACAGCTCGAAGTTCCGGCGGCGCGGGGACCGGCTCGGCTCGCAGCATCGAGCCGGCGGCGACGTCGTCGAGCCAGCCGAGGCCGCGCACGGAGCCCACTGGGATGGGGAGGGAGTCGGCGGTGCCGGTCACGAGTCCGAACAGTTCGCCCATGTCGGCGGGCTCGCCGGATGCGCGCAACGCCCGTTGGGTGCGGATGAAGGTGGCGGCACGCGTCAACGCGGCACCCTCCGCACGCATCCATACGCCACGCACCCGAACGAGATCGCCCTTCTGCCTGGACAATTCGTCGAGATCGGAATCTGTGAGGGTGATGGCATCGGGGCCGTCGCCCAGAGCGAGGCGCCACTCGAACTCGCGCATCTCGCGTAACCCGACCATGCGTGCGGGTGCGCCGCCGCCGGACACCGGGGCGGCGCGAAGACCGAGAGACGGCCGCACGTCGGCGATCGTGCGCGGCAGGAGTACGGGGAAGCCCGCGTCGGCGAGAAGCGCGGTGCCGGACTCCAGAAGCTGTTCGACGCTGTCGGTCGGCAACAGGAAGTCGAGCGTGTTGCGGTCGGGATCAGCTTTGGCGAGTTCGCCGAACGCGCGGACCGCAGATGCGAGTTCGGTGGTCACCTGGTCGAGCTCGTGTGCGTCGAGGCGGTGTGGCGCAACGGGTTCGGTGTGGCCGTCGGGTGCACGACGGCACACCTGGAGTCGCCAGCGCGGATCGGGAGGTGGCCCGTCATCCCATGCACCGAAGGTGTCGTCGGGATCGGGCAGATCGGCGGGTTCGAAGAGCCGGAACACCAGCAGCGACTCGTCCTGAGGTGCGCTGCCGGCCCATTGGCTCCACGCGGTGTGCGCCGCCGGTCTGCGTGCTGAGTCGGGGGCCGCGGCGTCGTCGACCAGCGCCGCGAGTACCGGCGTCGACGGCTGCACGGGGCCCAGCCGTTCCGCCGAGTCGGCCAGTCGGGCGCGGCATGTGTGGTCGACCAATTCACCTGCGAAGTCGGCGAGCGCCTCCGCTCCGCCGTTGTGGGTGAGGGCGTCCGGTGCCCCGGCGGTGATCACCGTCATCCAACTGCGCCATGCCGCGGTGGGAATCGGTGTCCAGCGAACGACGGTCTCGCCGCCCAGATCAGTGATGACGGGTGCGACCGAACCTGCCGCGACGAAACTGCGCACGCCGTCGAGCATCATTCGGTACCACCGGACGTCGCCCGCCACGGGTGTCGAGCGAGAAGCGTCGAGCGCAGCGACCGCCGATGATGTTCCCAGCGTGATCGCGGCGACGAACTCGCGGCGCCCGGTCGCTGCGATCATTCCGATGTCGCGTCGAAAACGCTTACCTGCCAACAATTGTCCGAGTTCGTCCGGCAGGTCCGCATCGTTGTCGAGCCAGATGGCCATACCGATGCCCGGTCGCCACAGCGTGTGCCAGCCCGGCGCCTGCGGCGCGCTACCTGTTGTCGGCGTGATCGACATTCAGTATCAGCATGGTGCGGACGCGTGGCGAAGACGCGGCAGGGTGGTCGAGACGGCAGGGTGGTCGAGATGGCAGGGTTTCGAGACGGCGGGGTTTTCGGGCACGTCGGAGCATCCATCTGGAACGGCGGACATGGTTCGAGATTAACTCTCGACCACGACACGGCGTGGTCGAGAGTGGTCGAAGCTGCGCGAGGTGACGTCTCACGCGCCACACTGGTTGCATGACCTCTCCGACGGATGGAGCCGACGCTTCCATGCAGGAGTCCGGATCGCCCGGCGCCGACTCGCCGCACTTTCCCTCCCAACCCACCACCGCGAGCGGGCCGGTAACGCAGTCGGCGGCGCTGGCGGCCGGACCGACCGAGTACGCCTCTACAGAGGGCTCGAAGGGTAAGGCGGCGCGCAAGAAGGTGCCGAGGACGTGGCTGGGGGAGTGGGACCCGTCCAGACGCGGTCACGACGCGTTGGAAACCATATTGTCGCAGAACGAGATTCGCGATCAACGACTGCTCCCCATCCGGCATGGGCGGATGGCGGCGTCGCCGTGGACCTACTACCGGGGAGCCGCCGCCGTCATGGCGGCCGATCTCGCGTCGCGACCGAACACCGACATTCACGTCCAGATGTGTGGCGACGCCCACGTGCTGAACTTCGGGATGTGGAACACGCCCGAGCGGACACTGGCCTTTGATCTCCGTGACTTCGACGAGACGCTGCCGGGGCCGTTCGAATGGGACCTGCTGCGCTTTGTCGCGAGTCTCGTGGTCCTCGCCCGTGACAACGGTATCGACGAGCAGGCGGCAGTCAAGGCGGTTCGCGCAGGATTCACCGGCTACCGCGAGTCGATCGCCACCTACGCGAGTTGGCCGATCCTCGACGTGTGGTCGGCAAAGGTCTCCGCGGACGACCTGGTGGGGTACCTGGCACCGGACGAGGGTGCCCAGCTGGACAAGTACCTCACCAAACGCGCCGAGAAACGAACCAACAGGGGAGCGTCGAAGAAGTTCACCCACCTCGTCGACGGCCGACGGACCATCATCGAGGACCCGCCTTACCGCACGCACGGGCTGGGACAGATCGACGATGTACTCAACGACGTCCTGGTGGGCTACTACGGCTCGATCCGGGAGAACATCGCGGCGTTGCTGCGTCGCTTCGATCTCGTCGACGTCGTGCAGCAGGTGGTGGGCGTCGGGAGCGTCGGAATGCGTGTCTATCTCACCCTCAGCGAGGAGCACCAGACCGGTGACCCGCTGTTCTTCCAGATCAAACAGGCCGCGCCGTCGGTGTACGAGAAGTTCCTCGGCCCCAGCGTGTATCCCAATCACGGACAGCGTGTGGTCAACGGGCAACGGCTGATCCAGAGCGCGTCGGACAGCTTTCTCGGATGGTCGACGATCCGCGAATGGGATTTCTACGTCAGGCAGTTCCGTGACGGGAAGGTCATTCCAGACGGCAAATCGGTTGCGCCACGGCTCGCGACCTTCGCCACCGCATGCGGTCACGTTCTCGCTCGTGCCCATGCCCGCAG
The DNA here is from genome assembly GCF_001665715.1 of Gordonia sp. 852002-10350_SCH5691597. NCBI lineage: Bacteria > Bacillati > Actinomycetota > Actinomycetes > Mycobacteriales > Gordoniaceae > Gordonia > Gordonia sp. 852002-10350_SCH5691597. Next base: position 4,814 of record NZ_LZMO01000180.1, on the reverse strand, counting down.
CGGTGACGCCAGGGCGATCGACGAGTACTTCGGCAAGTCGGACAAGACCCAGGAATCCGTGGTCGGTTTCGCCCAGGCGTATGCCGATCAGACCGAGCGGGACCACGCCCAACTGGTCGCCGCAATTGATGACGGGACCGTCGAATCGGCGCCCGGCTGGCCGTGAGTGGCCGTCAGCTCACCTCTGTGAGCCGCCCGGTCGCGACGTCGAAGACGAATCCTCGCAGTGAACTCGTCTTGGTGATGAACGGGCTGTTCCGGATGCGCGCGAGTGACTGCCGGACATCCTCCTCGACGTCGGGGAACGATTCGGCAGCCCACTCGGGCTTTTGACCGATCTCATTCTGGATCTCGCGTTTGAACTCGTCGTCGGTGAACGTCAGCATGCCGCAGTCGGTGTGGTGGATGAGGATGATCTCGGTGGTACCGAGCAGCCGCTGACTGATGGTCAGCGAACGGATCTCGTCGTCGGTGACGACGCCTCCCGCGTTGCGGATGACGTGTGCCTCACCCTCGTTGATGCCGAGCGCGCGGTAGACGTCGAGGCGTGCGTCCATGCACGCGACGACGGCGACGTGCTTGCTCGGCGGCAGGGGCAGCGGACCGCTGAACGTTGCGGCGTAGGCGTCGTTGTTGGCCAGGTACTCGTCGGTGACAGTCATGGGTCGAGCCTTGTCGACGCTGCCCACCGGCGGGAACACTTGCGATCAGTCTGGGTCGATCTCGGTTGGGAATGCGAGCGCCGCGCTCACTGCCACGCGTGCAACAGTTCGACGGCGCGTTCGGCGAGGTTGGCCTGCCAGAATGGCCCGAAACTGATGCGTCCGACGCCGAGCTCGGCGAAGTGCGCCCGCCCGGAATCGGCTGCCGGGTTACCGATCGCGTTGACCGGAAGCGGGAGTTCGGCGGTGAGCGTGCGATAGACGTCGTCGGTGTGGCGGCCGACGGGATAGAGGCAACTCGCGCCGGCGTCGGCGCACAGTCGCAGGCGTGCCACCGCGCGTTCGACGCGGTCGGACTCGTCGCCGTCGGCGCGGAGGAACAGGTCGGTGCGGGCGTTGATCACCACGGGAACCCCTGCGGCGACGGAGGCCGCCCGCAACTCCCCGATGAGCGCGGCGTGCTCGGAGTCGCTGCGCAGGCGCCCACCCTCGGAGTGGACGGTGTCCTCGATGTTGAGCCCGACGGCACCCACCGATAGCAGCCCCTCGATCAGCCGGGACGCGCTTTCGCCATACCCCGATTCGACGTCGACCGACACCGGGAGGGCAGTGGCCGCGGTGATCTGTCGGACCCGGGTCAGGAGGTCGTCGAACGTCATTCCCTCGTTGTCGGACTTGCCGATCGAGTCGGCGACGGGATGACTGCCCACGGTCAGGCCGGAGAATCCCGCGTCGGTGGCGATCGTCGCCGACCAGGCGTCCCAGACGGTGGGAAGCACGACGGGGCTGCCGGGTTGGTGCAGCGCGAGCAGAGCCTGCGCCTTGGCGGCCAGAGCGTCGGGTGAGGAGTCAGTAGCTTCCGGAGTTGCCATTGAGTGAACCTTTCACGTCGTTCAGCACGAGCCACGCGGCGGCGAGTCCCGACGTGCGATACCAGACGTCGTCGTCGACGATGAGGACCCGTTTCCAGGTCGGCGCACCCATGTCCAGCCAGCGGTCGCTGAGGAGGACCTCTTTGCCGTGTGCGAGACCTGCCGAACCCTCGAAGGAAACATAGATCAGATCGGCGTCGGCGTCCTTGAAGTTCTCGTCGGTGACGACGGTGGTGCCTGCAGAGCGTTGTGACGCCGGCCGCTGCACCCCGACGGTCGAGAGGATCTGACCCGCGAAGCTGTCGGTTCCCGCGATCACTTCGGAGTTGTTGCCGAATCGGACCAACGACACCTGGGAGTGGGCGGCGTCCATACGTTTGCCGGTCTTGCGTGCTTCCGTGTCGAACTCGTCGAGCAGGCGCGGTCCCTGCGACGCCCTGCCGAGTGCGTCGGCGACCTCGGTGAACTGAGTGCGCCAGTCGCCCGACTCGATGGTGGTCACCCTGGTGGACCTGAATGCCTTGGCGGCCGTCGCGGTGTCGGGAGTGGTCAGTACGACGTCGGGTGTTGCGGCGCCGACCGCCGCGGCGTCGGGCGAGGTGCCGATCGTGGGTACCGACGTCAGCTGTGGACCGAGGTAGGCGGGAATGCTGTTGGGCGCAGACGTCACCGCGACGACTTTCGAGCCGATGCCCAGTGCGCAAATCGCGTCGAGGAGCGACGGATCGGTGACGACGATGCGGTTGACGTCCGACTGGGGTTCATCCGACGCCGTCGGAGCGAGGCAGGTCTTGCTGTAATCGCGGTCGGGTGAGACCACGTTGACGTCGGCGATGCGCGTCGTCGAGGTGCTGATGGTCTTGCCGTCGGGCGTGGTCAATGCCGTGTTGTCGTCGGAGCATCCCGACAAGCCCATCGCGAGCGCACCCGCCACGACGAGGGCGCCGAGGTGGATGCTGACCTTGCGCGTGCGACCTTTTCCGACCGCACTTTGCTTCCCGCCTGACACGCAGATCAACCTAGCACCGCCGCGCGGCCGTCTTTCGTGGCAGACCGTGGAGGTTGGCGTGACGTCTCTGCAGGGCCTGGAATCGACCGCGCGACACGTCGTGTCGGCGGCCCAATATGGGCACTGACATGCCCTTTTCGGCTGTGCCGGAGAATTTGTACGACAGATCGTAGGACCCACTCGGCCCGGCCGGGGTGAAGGGGCTACGATCGGTAACCAGCGCTCGGTGTGTCATTGCCAGCGGTAGTTTTTCGTTCGTTGCCGTCCCGAGCTCACGGTCGGTTAGAGGAGGATCTGTGACCGCGGTAGACCAGCCCACAACCCAGGTTGTGCCAGCGCGCCCGTACCCTGCGCGCTATCAGCCCAAGGGTTCTTTCATCTACAAGCTGATCACCACGACCGATCACAAGTTGATCGGCATGATGTACATCACCGCCTGCTTCGCGTTCTTCCTGATCGGCGGCTTGATGGCGCTGCTCATGCGCGCCGAGCTGGCCCATCCGGGCATGCAGTTCCTGTCGACGGAGCAGTTCAACCAGCTCTTCACGATGCACGGCACCGTGATGCTGCTGATGTACGCGACGCCTATCGTGATCGGCTTCGCCAACTTCGTTCTCCCGCTGCAGATCGGATCGCCCGACGTCGCGTTCCCGCGACTGAACGCCTTCGGCTTCTGGCTGTTCGTGTTCGGTTCGACGATTGCCATCGGTGGCTTCCTGACCCCGGGTGGCGCTGCTGACTTCGGTTGGACCGCCTACACGCCGCTGACCGACGCGGTGCACTCGCCCGGCGTCGGCGCCGACCTGTGGATCATGGGTCTCGGTGTGTCTGGTCTCGGCACCATCCTCGGTGCGGTCAACATGGTCACGACCGTCGTCTGTCTGCGTGCCCCCGGCATGACGATGTTCCGCATGCCGATCTTCACCTGGAACATCCTGGTGACCAGCGTCCTGATCCTGCTGATCTTCCCGCTGCTGACCGCTGCGCTGCTCGGCCTCGAGGTTGATCGACAATTCGGCGCGCATCTCTACGACCCCGCCAACGGTGGTGTGATCCTCTGGCAGCACCTCTTCTGGTTCTTCGGACACCCCGAGGTGTACGTCATCGCGCTGCCGTTCTTCGGCATCGTGTCGGAGGTGTTCCCTGTCTTCAGCCGTAAGCCGATCTTCGGTTACTCCGGTCTGGTGTACGCAACGCTGGCCATCGCTGCACTGTCGGTGGCTGTGTGGGCGCACCACATGTACGTGACGGGCGCGGTTCTGCTGCCGTTCTTCTCCTTCATGACGTTCCTGATCGCGGTGCCGACCGGTGTGAAGTTCTTCAACTGGATAGGCACGATGTGGAAGGGAAACATCACGTTCGAGACGCCGATGCTCTTCTCTGTCGGCTTCATCGTGACGTTCCTCTTCGGTGGTCTCACCGGCGTCCTGCTGGCCAGCCCGCCGCTGGACTTCCACCTCTCCGACAGCTACTTCGTCGTCGCGCACTTCCACTACGTGTTGTTCGGCACGATCGTGTTCGCCACCTACGCGGGAATCTACTTCTGGTTCCCCAAGATGACCGGACGCATGCTCGACGAGCGCCTGGGCAAGTGGCACTTCTGGCTGACCTTCATCGGTTTCCACACAACCTTCTTGGTCCAGCACTGGCTGGGCAACGAGGGCATGCCGCGCCGCTACGCCGACTACCTCCCGTCCGATGGATTCACCCGCCTGAACGAGATCTCGACTGTCGGTGCGTTCATCCTTGGTTTGTCGACGCTGCCGTTCCTGTGGAACGTCTTCAAGAGCTACCGCTACGGCGAGGTCGTGACCGTCGACGATCCGTGGGGCTTCGGCAACTCGCTCGAGTGGGCGACCAGTTGCCCGCCGCCGCGCCACAACTTCACCGAGCTTCCCCGCATTCGCTCCGAGCGTCCTGCGTTCGAACTGCACTACCCGCACATGGTCGATCGAATGCGTGAAGAAGCGCACGTCGGTGGCGGCCACGGGCATGAGAGCAGGGTGGCCGAGGATGTGCGTCGCGATCCGCTGACCACCGGCAGCCACGAGGCATCCGGCGACCGCGACCGCTGATCGCGGTCCTCACATCGCCTCGATGGAGCAATCCACACCGGTCCTGATCACGGTCACCGGCCCGGACAAGCCGGGCGTCACCTCGGTCCTCATGGGCGCACTCGCGGCGCAGCAGGTGAGCCTGCTCGACGATGTCCTGAACTTCTTCGGGGTCGGTGTCGACCGAGACCATCACGCCGAGGGTCAGGCGGTCGTT
>NZ_LZMO01000179.1:0-732 GCF_001665715.1 Gordonia sp. 852002-10350_SCH5691597 | reverse complement strand
ACATGCCGACTTTCGAGCAGGTGCCACGCCTGCGCTACATCCGGCGCGCGCTGGATGAGGCCTTACGCATCTGGCCGCGGTGCCCGACGAGATGGTGCGCGAGACGATGATCGTCGGTACCGCCGACGAGGTGCGCGAGCAGATCAAGCAGTGGGAGTCGGCAGGTGTCTCGATGCTGATGGTGACCACGCGCGACGCCGCTACGATCCGCGAGCTCGCGACGCTGGTGTGAGCCGCCGTCAGCCGACGGGCTGTTCCGACAACCGGGCGTGCACCCTGCGTGGTGTCAGCGAGACGTAGAAGTCCTTGGGCACCATGGTGAGTCGCTCGTCGACACGAAGGTGGTAGTCGGGATCGGGCGCGACGTCGTACCTGTGGAGCAGGCTCGCGAGGACGAGTACCGACTCGTGGAGCGCGAATTGTCTTCCGATGCAGGCGCGTACGCCGTTGCCGAAGGGTTTGTAGGTGTGCGCCGGGCGCTTCTTGACGTTCTCGGGGAGGAACCGGTCCGGATCGTAGGAGTCGGGATCGTCCCAGACCGCGGGATCGCGGTGGACCTGGGCGAGGATGATGACCGCCCAGTCTTCCGGTGTCATGCGATACCGTCCGCCGAGCATCGTCGCCGATCGTGGGCTGCGTGCGAATGCGGGCACCGTCGGCCAGATGCGTAAGGCCTCATCCAGCGCGCGCCGGATGTAGCGCAGGCGTGGCACCTGCTCGAGAACCTCATCG
>NZ_LZMO01000178.1:0-28373 GCF_001665715.1 Gordonia sp. 852002-10350_SCH5691597 | reverse complement strand
ATGAGGCCGGACTCCATCTCGTCGTCGCCGCCGGACTTGCCCGACAGCGCGCCCGCGCCGTCGGACTCGCCGACGAGTGTGTTCGCACCGCCGGACTTGCCCGCGCCGCCGGAACTGCATGTGAGTGTGGCCGCAGCTTCGAGCGTGCCTGCGTCGTAACGGTATCGGCGGTGCAGCATCGAGTCGGTGACGACGATCGTCTGCTCGTCGGTGAGGCATCGCAGTGCGTGGCGCAAGGCGGTCACCGGCTCGTCGACGGCGGCGTCGACCCTCATGTGTCCGCCGTACTGGCGGCAGAATCGTCGAGCATGTCGACGATGCGCCGAGGCCGTCCCTCGTACGTGTAATGCCTTGACGCGCGGCGGAATCCAGAACCCGTGCAGCTTGAGCGCCGCCACGCACGTAAGGCAGCCGCCCGCGCGGACCGCCTCGACGACCAGCGGATCGGCCCCATCGGCGGCCATCCAGCCGTGGCGCAGTCGCTGAAGTTGGCCCTCCTCGACGGCGCGTCGAACATCTCTCGGCGACATTCCGTCGCGGAGCAGGGATGCCACCGGGTGCACACCGAAGTCGTCCATGGCGACACAGTGTGCACCCGATTCGGGCACGCGCGGAAAATCTCTCCACAGGGTCGCGGGACTGCGCAGAATCCTACGAGTCAGGGGTGGTTCACCTGTACCGGTACAGGTGAACCACCCCTGAGGTGTAACTTTCTGCGCTCGCTGCGGCCCGAGAGATCAGACCTCTGCGTCGACCTCCGGCAGGCTCGCCAGCACGGCGGCCTTGAGATCCTCTGCGCTCGTGGCAGATTCGACGACGGCGCGCGACGCCGGGTCGTTGCACTCCAGGATGCCCAGGAGTAGATACTCGGCGCGGAGCTGATCGTTTCGCTCACGCGCGATCTCGACCGCGGCCCGGAAGGCGTCGCGCGTCTCCGCCGCGAAGCGTGGCCGGCCACCGCGACCGCGGGGACCCCGCCGTCCGCGACCGGGCTCCCAGGGGCCCCGACCGTCGGACTCGCCGTCGAACTGACCGGGACCGAACTCGGCACCGAACGGCCCCTCGGGCCCGAAGGGGCCACCGCCAAACGGACTACCCGGGAACCCCCCGGGCCCTCCGCGACGCGGGTCGAAGCCCTCGCGCGGGTCGAAGCCAGGGCCGAAGCCCCGACCGCGGCCCCTGCCATGACCGTGACCATGACCGTGTCCACGGCCTCGACCACGGGGACCCCCGCCTCGCGGACCGCAATCGCGACCACGCGGACCGCGGCCACGCTCGGGTCGTTCGGCCCAGCCTTCGGAGAGGTCGTCTCCGAAGCGGTCGCGCACGGCGGCGCGCACCTTGTCGAGGTCGATCCCGATGCTCTTGAGAGCCTCGCGATCCTCCTCGTAGCGGTCGGCGGCGCTCTGCTCAGCGGCCTTCTCGTCGTCGGCGTCGTTCTCTTCGTGGTATGCCCGCACGACGTCACGCGCCGCGTCGAGCTTCAGACCCTGCTCACCGAGCAGCCCGAACAACGGCGAACGCGCGTTGCACAGCATGCCAAGGATGAGGTGGTCGTTGCCGAGCTGGGGATGTCCCAGGTCGGCGGCTTCTTGCGTGGCAAATGCCAGCATCATCTTGTCGTCTCGACTGAATCGACCAAACATGATGGTTCTCCTTTCGGCCCTCTCAGGCCTCACGTTGTGAATGCTTCTGGTGCACGGCCTGGCGGCTGATCTGCAGAATCTCTGCAATCGCCTGCCAGCTCCAGCCCTTGGATCGAGCGTTCGCAACCTGTACTTCCTCGAGCCGGTCAGCCAGGGTCCGCAATGCGCGGACAGCGGCGAGGCCGATGGCCGGGTCGTCGCTCGCGGCGGCTCCGGCCAGATCTTGCTCTGGTGTCGTTGGTTCGTCGTGCATGGTGTCAGGTTATGTTGACACCACGGGAATGTCAACATTAATTGACACGCAATGTCGACGCTACTCCTCGGCGATCGCCACGGTGATGTTCATCCGAGCGGCGCGGGCCGCTGGAACAAACGCCCCTACCAGGCACAACACGATCGACACGGCGACGAACAGCAGCGTCGACGGCCGCGGTGAGTAGGTGACCTCCAGCGACGTCGTAGCTGACAGGATCTTGTCGGCCAAGAAGTGCAGGCCCGTACCCATCACGAGTCCGGTGACCGTACCGACCACCGCTATCGCGCCGGCCTCGGCAACCACCATGCGGGAGATGAATCGACGTGACGCTCCCATCGCACGCAGCACACCGAGTTCACGACGACGTTCGAGTACCGACAGCAACAGTGTGTTGAGCAACGCGATCGCCGCTGCCGCGGACACGATCCACTGGATCGCGACCGTGAAAGCACCCGCCTGTTGCGCCTGCTGCTGGGTGGCCGCCAACGCCTGCTCGCCCGTATAGAGGTACGCGGTTCCCGACCGCGGCAACGGATGTGAGTCGACGATGCGCTGCAACTGCTCTTGCACGGCAGTGCGGTCGGCACTCGGCTCGACGTCGATCTGCAGATAAGTGTCGCCGATCCGATTGAACCACTGCGCGAGAAGCGAATTCGACATTGCGGCGGCACCGGAATCGATGGAGACATAGTCGACGATGTCGCGGACGACGAGGGCGTGATATCCGGTCGGCGTCGCCAAGCGCAGCGTCGAACCGATGTCGGCGTCGAGAGACCGGGCGAGCACGCTCGACAAGATGATGCCCCGACCGTCGAGCACGTCGGAAAGCGCCTGCGGCGTCGTCTTTTTGGTAAACGGTGCCGTCGATCCCGGTTCGAGTCCCTGGACGAGAATCCTGGCCTCGCCGACGTTCACGTTGGCCCACTGCGCCCCGACCACCCGCGAGACTCCCGGTACCGCCCGTACCTCGTCGGCAATAGCACCGGGTAACGCTGCGCCCGAGGGGATTTCGTCACGCGACGTCGAGGAGATGTAGAAGTCGGGGTCACCCAGCCCGTCGAGCGAATGCGAAATCGACGCAACCAGATTGTCGAGTGCGCCCGACGTGCCCATTCCCACCGCGATCGCGACCGCAACGGTCATCAGGGTCGCCCAGGCACGTCGCGGTGCGCGTTCGGTGTTGACCGCAGCGAGTTGTCCCGGACCGCCGAATCGTCTCGCAACCGACACGACGAGCCGCACAAGTGGTCGGGTGAGCGCGAAGCAGACAAGCAACGCCCCAACGGCATACACCGCGCCTGCGACGATGGCCGGGCGGCCCGGAACGTCGACGGCGATGAACCACGACCCGATGAGCAGAGCCACACCGGCAACCGCTGCCAGCACGGTCAGCTGTCCGCGCTGCCGTCCGGCATCGGCGACCTGACCCGACACCATCGCCTCGACCGGCGACACCGCGAACACCGATCGCGCAGCAAGAGAGGTCGCGGCAACACACGCCAGCACACACGCGGCGACCGCGACGACCGGCGCGTAGGACGGCAGGTGATAGTCGACGACAATCGCGACCGAATCCCGTTTCGTCGTCGGCACCCGCGAAATGGCCCAGCGGCCGGCGAGAATCCCGATCGGCACACCGATCAGGCCTCCGACAAACCCGAAGACCGCCGACTCGGTGAGTAGGTCAGAGACCAGGTGAGATCGCTTGGCGCCCAACGCGCGGACCATCGCCAACGACGCCCTGCGCGACGCCACAGCCATGTTCATCGTGTTGAACACGAGGAACGCGGCGATCACAAGGGAGATCAGAGACACGAGCAGCGTCGAATCACGGGTCACCGACCCCGCGATCTCAGCCTGTTTCGCGCGGAACCCCGGATCCACCACCACCGCACGCCCATCGACAACGCGACGCACCTCGTCGCCGAGCGCGCCTACGTCGACGCCAGGCGCTGCGACGACGAGAATCGACGACACCTTGCCACTCAGCCCGGTGAGCTGCTGGGCCAGGCCGAGATAGGCGAACATGAAGTCGCCGTTGTTGAGTCCCGCAGCATCGACGACCCGCACCACCCGGACGTCGACTCCGTTGACCGAAAGTCGTTGACCCAGAGACAAACCTGTACCCGAACCGACGATGACGCCGTCGTCGAGGTCGCCAGGGCTCAGCCCGGTTGCTGCTGCCTCCTGAACACCGCCGGCAAGAGCGCGCGCTCGAAAGTCCGATCCGACCAGAGCAATTCGTCTGTCACCGACCACCGCGGTACCACGGATGACAGGAACCACCGACTTGGCGTCGGGGACCTGCGCACGGATGTCACCCGCGACCGACTCGTCGATTCCCGAGTCCGCGATCGACGCGACCTCGAGCTGTGCCGTGCCGTTGATAGCGGCGTCGAAGTCGCGGATCGATTCGCTCAGCGACCCGTATGTGCCGAGTACCGCGATCAACAGCGCCGACGAGACCGCGACCACGATGAGTGAGGTGACAACACGCAGCCGGTGATCGCGCAGTTCGCGCAGGTTCAGGACGCGTACACGGGTGAGCGCGGCGAACAGCTCAGTCACCATCGGTTGCGACCCTGCCGTCGCGCACGACGATCGTCCGATCAGCGACATCGGCAGCGTGCGGATCGTGAGTCACCATGATCACCAAGCGATTCGGCGCATCGTGTGCGACCTCCGACAGCAGCTCGAGGACAGAGTCGCCGGTGTGGGAATCGAGGTTGCCGGTCGGCTCGTCGGCGAGCAGGATCGACGGCTCCATTATCAGCGAGCGCGCGATCGCGACCCGCTGCATCTGTCCGCCTGACAACTCCGACGGTCGGTGATCGATACGGTTGCCGAGTCCGACGCGGTCGAGGAGTTCGACAGCACGTGGCTTGGCGCGTCGCAGCGACTTACTGTCGAGAAGCCTTGGTAGCGCAACGTTTTCCCACGCCGACATCGTCGGAACGAGGTTGAAGAACTGGAACACGAACCCGACGCGATGCCGACGGAAAGCCGACGCCGCGTTGTCGTCGAGCGTCGCGAGATCGACGCCGTCGACCTCGATCGATCCCGACGTCGGGGTGTCGAGGGCTCCGATGATGTGCAGCAGTGTGCTCTTGCCCGCCCCTGACGGCCCGACGATGGACACGAACTGCCCACCGTCGAGCGTGAGGTTCACCCCGTCGAGCGCGCGAACCCGCTCGTCGCCGAGGCGATATTCCCTGACCAGGTCATCGGCTTGCACCACGCATTGCGCCACACGAACGATGGTAGGCGACGCAACGTGCGGTGCGTCACACCCCGATGTGAGCGATCACCGTCGCCATGGCATGCGTCGACGTGTGCGACAGCGACAGTGACGGCTCGCGCCAGTTCTTACGCTCGGCGAGAGCTGCCATGCTGCCCGATAGCCGGATGCCGGGTACTGGACCGTTCATGACGACCTCGATCTCGCGCAGTGGCGTCGCGGCGTCGGAGTCGATCAGTGTCTTGATGACCGACTCCTTCGCCGCGAAGCGCGCCGCGAGACGCTGTGCGCGCGTTGGCCCTTCGCAGCGAACGAGTTCGGCGTCGGTGAAGACGCGGCGGAGGTAGCGATCACCGAAAGTGTCGATCGATGCGACGATCTCGGCCACGTCGACCAGGTCGCAGCCGACGACGAAGCTCATACCCCGGCGGCGACGAGAGTGCTAAGTGCCGAGGCGAGGCTGTTGACGCTGGAGAAGGTCGACTTCTTGAGAATCTCCTCGGGGAACTCGACGTCGTACAGATCTTCGAGGCCCAACATGACGTTGACTGTCGCGTGTGACGTCAAACCAACCGTAAACAGATCGGTATCGTCTGACACCTCTCCTGCTGCTACTGTCAGCTTCCCGTACTTGTCCAGTACGCCTCGAATGTCGCTTTTGTCGATGTTCATGGTTCCCTCCCTGGTCGTACATGATTCCCCGCCGATGATTAGTCTGCAAAACCCCACGTTGCAGATGTCACATCGTACTCGTATACTACAGGCGCATTGGAAAATGGACCACAGGGGGAAAGACGGTCCATACATTTGGGGGATTTATCAGTCCGTGAATCCCGCTCTGTTTTCCGCATTTTGGGGGAGGAATGTGTTGACCACAGGAGAATTGGGTTCTGCGTTGGACGCTTCGGCAGTCGTTGAGGTTGCCGCCGCTGCTGCCGACGACGTCGATCGCAAAGGACGCTTTCCGCACGAGGCCGTCGACGCGTTGCGTCAGAGCAGACTCTTGTCGGCTTCCCTACCCGCCGAGTTCGGCGGACGTGGAAGCTCGATCAGCGAACTTGCAAGAGTCACAAGGGAACTCGGGGCTGCGTGCAGCTCCGCGGCGATGATCTTTGCCATGCACCATTCTCAGGCACTGACACTTCGCTTTCATGCCGCAACGCCGGCGGCGGCCGACCTGGCCCGCGAAGTGGCGCGCGCCGAGGCGCTTCTCGCCTCTGCGACCACCGAGATCACCACGGGTGGTGACGTGCGGTCGTCGACCTGCGCGGTGCAGACAGATGGCGATCGCGTCCATCTCGAAAAGAAAGCACCAGTCATTTCCTACGGCGAGTATGCCGACTACATCTGCACCACGGCGCGAAGAAATAGCGACAGTCCGCCCGGAGACCAGGTCCTTGTCGTGTGTCCGCGGGCCGAGACGGAGCTCACCAAGACGTCGGAGTGGGACACTCTCGGCTTCCGGGGCACCTGCAGCCCAGGGTTCATGCTCGTGGCCGACACCAGCGTCGATCACGTGATTCCCGTCGACTACTCGATCATCTCCGCGCACACCATGCAGCCCTCGTCGCACACGTTGTGGGCGTCAGCGTGGCTCGGCATTGCCGACGCCGCAGTTGCCAAGGCACGTACCGAAGTTCGTGCCGCCGCGCGCAAGACGCCAGGCTCGACGCCGCCGCAGGCAGCTCGGTTCGCCGACCTACTTGAACTGCACCAGCGATTCGAGAGCTCGGTTTCCCACGGCATCTCACACTATGAAGAATTTCTCGCGGCGGGACATCTCGAGCCGACCATCGGATTCTCTGTCGCAATGAACAATCTCAAACTGACCGCGTCAACGGCCGTTGTCGAAATCGTCGCGGCCGCGCTGACGATCTGCGGCATCAACGGTTACCGCGAGAATCACCGCGCCTCGATGGGGCGTTTGCTTCGAGACTCATACGGACCAGCACTCATGGTTTCCAACGATCGGATCCGGGCGAACAATTCGCAGCTGGTCCTTGCGCTACGGGGGTAATTCACATGACTGACCAACTCGTCGTCGACCTCCCGGTCGCGCATCGGCAATTTCGTGATCAACTCATCGCTGCGGGACATCTCATCCCATCCGGACTCGATGGACTGTACGGCCGTGGTGCCGAGTACGAGGCTGCCTTCGACGGTGTCGACCGCCTCATGTGGCAGGCAGGCGTCGACACCCACGGCGAAGAGAACATCACGCGCTTTCGGTTCCCGCCGATCTTTCCGCGCGAGGCATACGAGAAGACCGACTACATCGCGTCGTTCCCGCAGCTGACCGGAGCGATCTCCACGTTCACCGGCGGCTCGGCAGAACACCGTTCGCTGCTTCTCGACCGAGAGGCAGGACTGCCCTGGGACGGTCACCTCTCGTCCGCGGGCACCATGCTCGTCTCGGCCGCGTGCCACCCGCTGTACTCGACGCTGCCAAATACGTTGCCAGAAGGCGGATCTCGCTACAACGTGCACGGATACTGCTTCCGCCACGAGCCATCCGACGACCCGCTGCGCATGCAGGCCTTCCGTATGCAGGAGTTCGTGTACGTCGGCGATCCGGAGGGCGCGAAGGAACACCGCGCAACCTGGACGCGGGTGGCCCACGAGATCTTCGGTCGACTCGGCTTGCTCGCCGACGACGTGCCCGCCAACGACCCGTTCTTCGGGCGGACCGGCAAGTTCTTAGCTGCCAATCAACTCGAGGAAAACCTGAAGACCGAACTCGTCGTGCGTCTCTACGGCGATCTCGACGACGGCACAGCGCTGTTGTCGTGCAACAACCACCAGGACCATTTCGGTACCGGGTTCGGCATCTCCACCGCGGACGGTCAACCCGCCCACAGCGCATGCGTGGGGATCGGCATGGATCGAACCACTCTGGCACTGTTCGCGATTCACGGAATCGACAGTTCACAATGGCCTGACCACGTCCGCTCTGCGCTTGCGCTCTAGGTCATGAGGATCGTCAACAAGCCAACGTATCTTGCGATGGGCGGCGTCCCACTCTTCGGGGTGTACACGCATCCTGAAGACGGACTGGTTCGCGGTGCGGTACTGGTGTGCCCACCCCTCGGCAAAGAACTCAACCACACGTGGCGAGGATTCAAACGACTCGCTGAACTCCTGGCTGCGCAGCGTCTGCTCGTTCTACGCATCGATTACGCCGGGACGGGCGAATCCGCAGGGTCGCAGGCAGATCCGTCGGCGGTCGAGCGCTGGGATCGCAGCGTCACCGCGGCGTTCGATCACCTCGTCGATCTCGAAGTAGGTCCGATCGCCGTGATCGCCCATCGCAGCGGTGCGCTCGTTGCGGCATCGAATGAATCTGTGCGTGACAGCGCGGATTGCCTCGTGCTCTGGGACCCGATTCAGCGCGGACGTCACTTTGTTCGTACACAGCAGATGCTCTATGCGACACTCTCGGAGAGCGAGGATGCACCCGCCGCTGGTTCCGACGAACTCGTGCAGTTGGCCGGGCTCACGCTCCATCGGGAAGCGGCACGTGCCTTTTCGCGTAAGACACTGGATCCGGTCGCCGTCGTCGGGTCGCGCCGCGATCGCGTTCTCGCGCTGCTGTCAGGTGATGATCTTGAATCGTCGCTGGCGCAGAGCGTCTCTGCTGCGGGAGGTACCGTCTCGGCACTGACCGATCAAGCCCCCTTCATCCAGGCCACTGAAGCCCTTCTCATCGATTTCCCGCCTGAACTCGAGCGCATCGCGCAGTGGTTGTCACAGCAGATGCCCGCGGCGACAACGTTCGTCTCACCAATGCCGGTGAGTTCGGCCGTCGTAGCGTCGACACCCGACGGCCGCGCGATCGAGACCCGAGTAATGGTGACCGATGACGGAATCACCGTATGGGACACCGCGGTTGCCGGTACACATCGAATCGCCGATCGCTTACTCGTCACTCATCCGATAGGGCACGACATTCGCAGCGGCCCAGCAAGGTTGTATGTCGAACTTGCGAACGAGGTGGCGGCACGCGGTGGCAGAACCGTACGTTTCGACAGGCGCGGCGTCGGCGAGTCCGGCATGACGTCGACTGACGACACCTTCGTCAAGCTCTTCACGCGAACCTATGTCAACGACGGGAACCGCATCCTGGACGAACTCAACCTCTCACGCATCACCGTCGTCGCACACCTGGGCATCTGTGCAGGAAACTGGATGTCGGCGCACGCTGCGATCGAGACGGCACGTCGGCAGTCGGGGCGATCCCGGGTAGTCGCCATCGTCGCCAACGTCAATCGTTGGGATGTCTGGCCTGACTGGTCGTTACCCTTCATGCGCGGGGCCGATTCGGCCTCGGCGCGCCTCGAATTCCAGCGACACCGCGTACTTTACCGAGGAATACGGGACCTGACGGACTTCTCGGGCAAGGTCCGGTCCACACGGTTGCGTGCAGCACTGGCTCGTCTCCGCGTCTTCCAGATGCCTGAGACAATGCTGGCCCGGATACAGCGCGCCGGCGCAGAGGTTCGGCTTGTCCTCGCTCCCAATGACTATCGGCAATTCACCCGCCTGAGTGGTCATCGAGCGATGTCGCGCCTCGGGATCTCGATACCTGTCGTACATCTCACCGACGGAGATCACGCGGGTTATCACATGCCGACACGCGCGATGTTGAAGGATGAAGCGCTACGAGCCCTCGACCTCTACGACGTGACCACGACAGTTGTCGACCCCGCCGATCCTGCGGGCGAGGTTGATCAGCCGGTCCACACTGCGGTCCGGTAGAACTCGTCGAGGACTGCGGTCGGCGGTGCGAGGTCGAAGCCCTGCGCCGCGACCCAGTCGTCGTCGAAATAGGTTGTGGCGTAACGATCTCCGGAGTCGCACAGTAGCGAGACGACGCTGCCTGCCCGCCGCTGCGCGACCATCTCCGAGATGACCTGCGCGACACCCCACATGTTGGTTCCGGTCGATGCGCCAACACGACGCCCGAGGCGATCCGACAGGTGACGTGCAGCCGCGATCGACGCGGCATCGGGGACACCGATCATGCGGTCGATGACCTGCGACACGAACGACGGCTCGACGCGGGGCCGCCCGATCCCCTCGATCCGCGACCCGGTCTCCGAGCGCAGCGATCCGTCGCCGGTCTCATAGGCGGGTAGGAACACCGAGTTCTCCGGGTCGACGACCGCCAGCCACGTCGGATGTCTGCGGTAGCGCAGGTAGCGGCCGAGCGTCGCCGACGTTCCGCCCGTCCCCGCGCCCACCACGATCCACGTCGGCACCGGATGATCCTCGGTGGCCATCTGCGCGAAGATCGACTCCGCGATGTTGTTGTTCCCACGCCAGTCGGTTGCGCGTTCGGCCATCGTGAACTGGTCGATGAAATGTCCGCCGAGTTCGCTCTCGAGCCGCAGCGCCTCGTCGTACACATCCGACGCACGTTCGACGAAGTGGCAGCGACCACCCTCACGTTCGATCAGTGCGGTCTTGGCGGGCGATGTCCCCGACGTCATCACAGCGATGAACGGCACACCGATCAGATGCGCGAAGTACGCCTCGCTGACCGCCGTCGATCCCGACGACGCCTCGATCACCGTGGTGCCTTCGGTGATCCATCCGTTGCAGATCGCATAGAGGAACAGTGAGCGGGCCAGTCGATGCTTCAGCGAGCCCGTGGGATGGGTGCTCTCGTCCTTCAGATAGAGGTCGACGCCGACCTCGGTGCCCGGGGCACCGTTGCTTCCGTCGTCGATCCAGCGCGACCATCCCGGAAGTTCGCAGCGAAGCAGATGTGTATCGGCACTGCGCCGCGCATCGGCCTCGATCAGTCGCACGGCGTTGTCGGCCCAGCGTCGATCGGTGCGGTGGTCGACGGTTCGTGCCGGGTCGAGGGTGTCGCTCATCGGTTGTCGGGGTTCATTCACTGTCGCGTTCATTCGCTGTCGGCGTTGGTGTTCGGGGTTCGTTTGCCATCTGCGCCACGCAAGCGCGTCTGGAGGTCGTCGTGTTTACGACGGCGCTCCGCGTCGACCGCCGCAATCTGGGTATTGACGCGCACGCGCAGCTTCTTGAACAACACCATTCCCAACGGAAGTGCGATGAGAACACCGAACACCGCCGCTACCAACAGCGGCACGGCGACGCCCGCGAGCGCGCCGATTCCCATAATGATCGCGGCCACAACCACAACCAACAGCAGTCGCGCCACGGTGTAGAGAAGGATCGAGACGAGCAGCGTTCCCATGCCCACATGGCTCTGACCTGCGATGTCTGTGTTGTCTGGTTTGTGCGTACCCGCTCGAGTGGGGTCCTGCTTGTCGGTCACATGTTCAGGATACTTGGGTGCATAATCGGTGTTTGCAGGTCACGGGCACCTTTTGACTCTCTTTACCTCGTAATGACGGTTCGAGTACCTGGGCGTTTTGCGTGTATTCATGTGTCAGCGCGCAATCACCGCGCGTCTCGGAAGAGAAACCCAAAGGGGAGAACAATGACCGCACTCAACCCTGGTATCGCCACCGTCATCACCCCCGGCCTCGCGAGCCAGCACACCCTGACCCCCGGCCAGGTTGCCGCGATGTTCAATGTGAACCCCAAGACCGTCGCACGGTGGGCGAGCTCAGGCATCCTCGGGTCGATCCGTACCCCGGGCGGCCATCGTCGTTTCCGCGAGGAGGACGTCGTAGCCCTCCTCAACCGTCGCGTCGGATAGTCGTACTCGCCGGTAAGGGCTCACCGGTCTTCCACATCGGGACGCGTACCCTGATAGATGGGAGGTTGCCATGACGTTTCTATTGGCCATCGTCGGCTTGGCCGCGATCGGTTTTCTGTTGTGGCGTGCATTCGGGCCCGCACTGGCGGAACGCCATGACTCGACGGTGAGGCGGCCTGGGTCTCGCACCCACGGCCCTGTCGGTCCTGACGACGACGCGGATTTCCTTCGCGATCTCGATCGGCGCACACGGAGACCCAACGACGAACTGTGACGAATCGTGCATCGAGGATGCCCGACGTCGCTCCGCAGTGTGTGGGTACGATTACGATTCCGTAGCTGAGACCGCGCCAGGGGGACACCGTTATCGAGATCGCCGGCATCACAATCGACACGTCGAGCGAGTTCTGAAACATGACCACTCGCCCGGGCACGATTCCCGACGGCGACGACAGTTTCGCCGCCAAACTGGCCGAACTCTTCGAGCATTCTCGCGATGAAGACGGTCGACGGTACACAGGCAAACGGATCGCTGAGAAGGCCAACCAGCACGGCCACTCGTTGAGCGACGCCTATATCTCGCAGTTGCGCACGGGCAAGGCGCGCACGCCGTCGTTCAAGACCGTCGAGGCGATCGCGAGTGCCTTCGAGGTGAGCGTGACGTATTTCCTCTCGAATCCCTCCGAGGACCTCGATCGCGTGCAACGGCAGCGCGACTACGTCGAGATGCTCGCAACCACCGAGACGCACCTGTCCGGGGTCGATCTGGGCAGCCTTTGTCCCGACACCATCGACGTGATGATCGATCTGCTCAAAATGGTTCGCGCACAGGCGGCGTCAGAGCGCGGCGCCCGAACTCCCCACGGTCACGGTCCCGCGTAGGCGGGCGCTATGTCACGGTCCCGCGTAGGCGGGCTCGTGTCACAGCCCGGCGTAGGAGTGCAGGCCGGAAACCACCAAGTTGATGATGAACAGGTTGAACAGCAGCGCGACGAATCCGGCGACGTTGATCCATGCTGCGGTGCTGTTGCGCCAGCCGGCAGTCGCACGGGCGTGCAGGTATGCCGCGTAGATGATCCAGGCGATGAACGAGACGGTTTCCTTGGGGTCCCAGCCCCAGAAGCGGCCCCACGCCGACTCTGCCCAGATGGCGCCGAACACGATTCCGAGTCCGAAGAGCGGGAATCCGAACACGACGCATTTGTAGGCGAGACGGTCGAGCGCCTCGGCGGTGGGGATGTGGGCGACAAGTCGACGCAGTCCTCCGACCACGCCGCCGCCGGTCTCGGAGACTGTCTCCGACGACGCTCCCCACCGCATCTTGACCAGGTACAGGATGCTGGCGACACCGGACACGAGCAGCACGCCGGAGCTGATCGAGATGATCGAGACGTGGATGGCCAACCAGTACGACTTGAGCGCCGGGACCACGGGCGCGGCCTGCGTGTAGAGCCAGCGGCCGCCGATGAACATCAGCAGCGTGACCGGGAGCAGCACGAACGCGATCAGCGGGCGGTTGATCTGCTTACGCAGGATGACGAGCCCGGCGACCACGCAGGCGGCGCAGGTCAGTGAGATGAACTCGTACATGTTGCCCCAGGGGGCGCGGTCGGTCGCGATTCCGCGGGTGACGATCGACGCGATATGTGCGATGAGTCCCACGAACACGACCGGATAGGCCATGTTGCCGATCTTCTCCGACAGCGTGCGCGGAGCCGGGCCCTCGATCTTGCCGGGGGCGCGCTGCGTCGTCGAACCGCCTCCCGCTGTGACGAGTTCCTTTGTTGCGGTGAGCTTTCGAGAGCGCGCTCCCGCGAGGGCGGCGAGGAACATGAGCATCGCCAGGACGTAGATGGTGATCGCGGTACCGAACAGAAGGTCGGAGTAGCGCGCCATCGTCTCGTCGATCTGGTCTGTTCCGTTACCCATCGCTGGCCCTATCTCTACTGCTGCGGTCTGCTGGAAGCTACTGCGGTCTGCTGGAAGCGTCCGCGACTACAGATGTCGTGCTCGCCTGTTGTCGTCGGTGAGCAGGCCGCGTGCCTGCTCGTCGAAGCCCTCGCCCCAGCCGGCCTGGTCGGTGCGGGCCAGCCCGGCAATCTCTACTACCGTACGTCGTCGGTCGCCGTAGTCCGAGTCGGGCACCAAACGCGCCCAGATCCTGCGGCGTTTGACGATCAGCGACACCACCAGTCCGACCAGCATCACTATCGCCGACACCAACACCGAGACCTGCGCCGGGTCGTGCGAGACCTGGACGGAGATCCAACGCTTGTAGCCGTCGAAGCTGACCTTGGTGCCGTCGGGAAGGCTCGCACTCTCGCCGACCTTCAGGTTCGCCTGCGCCTCACGGTTGAGCCTGCCCTGATGGATCATGTCGGTGTCCAGCGAGTAGGCGTTCTGCGCTCGGCCGGTGTCGAGACCGGTGTCGCCACGGTAGATCCGGATCGCGACCTGTGGGTCGTTCGGCTCGGGCGACGAGGAGCTGAGCAGTGTGCCGTCGTAGCTCGCCGTCGGCGCGAAGAGTCCTTCGAGGGCGATCTGATTCTTGCGGCGAGTGTCCTCGTCGGGGTACAGGCCCGCCGGGGTGTCGAAGCGGGCAGCGCCCGACGACAGCATGGTCTGCATGACCTCGGGGATGAACAGCGCGGTCTGCGTGCGCTTCTCCCCGTTCGGGAAGGTCACGGTGAAGGTCGGCGCAAAGCCGTTGCCCAGCACGTAGACGCGGTCGCCCGCGACGCGCAGCGGATCATTGACGCGCACCGACCGCTCCTGCCACTGCGACGACGGTGTCCGCGGGTCGGTGGTGTAGCGGATCTTCGCGTCGTACATCGACGGCTGACCGTCAGGGAGGAAGGTCGCGGAGAAGTCGTCGACGCGGATGCAGAACGGTGAGAGGTTGGTGCCGTCCACCAGGGCGCCCGCACGGAATGAGTCGTAGACCGCCGTCGACGTGTTGCACAGTCCCTGCTCGCCGTCGGCGACGAGACTGCGCGTGCCCTCATAGCCATACACCTTGCCCACCGCGATCGACACGAGCAGCGCCAGCAGTGCGAAATGGAAGACCAGGTTACCGAATTCGCGCAGATATCCCTTTTCGGCCGATACCTCGACGCAGCCGTCCGGGTATGCCTTCGACGGTTCGCGCACGGTGATCTCGCGTCGCCAGCCACGCAGGTTGCCCGAGATGCGTTCGGCGAGTTCGGCAGGCTCACCGTCGACCGTCTCGGTGATGTGTCGCGGCATGCGCGACAGATTGCGCGGTGCGGCAACGGGTTTGGCGCGCAGACTCTTGGCGTGCTCGATGATGCGCGGGGTGAGACAGCCGACCAGCGAGATGAACAGCAGGACGTAGATGGCCGTGAACCACGCGCTCTTGAAGACGTCGAAGAGCTGGATCTTGTCCATCCATTCGCCGAGCCAGCCGTGGTCGGAGATGTACTGAAGTGTCTTCTGCTCGTTGAGTTCTCGCTGCGGCAGCAACGCACCGGGGATCGCGGCCAGTGCGAGCAGGAACAGCAGCACCAACGCGGTGCGCATCGACGTGAGGCTGCGCCAGAGGTTGCGCAGCGGCCACAGCACCCGACGCTTGACCCAGAGCGGACGCTGCGGGGTCTGCGGCGCGGGGGTGGACGGTCGGTCGATGGTCTGTGTCATGTTCGCCCGCCTCTATACCGGAAGTTCGGTGTCGGAGATGAAAGCGTCGCGGACCCACACGATGAACTGATCCCACCAGCCGGTGACGAGAGCCACTCCGACCGCGATCAGCATGATGCCGCCGAAGATCTGGATGAGTCGTGCGTGCGTGCGCAGCCAGCCGAGGCTGCGCAGCGCCCATGCGGACGAGAACGCGAGGATGACGAACGGAATGCCAAGGCCCGCGCAGTACGCGATGATCAGCGCCACGCCCTTGACCGCCGTCGCGCCCTGCGTCCCACTCGCGGTGGCGATGACCGCGGCAAGTGTCGGACCGAGGCACGGGGTCCAGCCGAGTGCGAAGACCGCGCCGAGCAGTGGCGCTCCGACGATGTTCGACACGTTGCGCGGCGCGAAGCGGAACTCGCGCTGCATCATCGGGACGAGCCCGATGAAGACGAGACCCATCACGATCGTCACCACCCCGCCAATGCGTTGCAGCACATCGTGATTGACGATCACGGTGCTCGTGATGCCGAGGACCGTTGCCGTCGCGGCAACAAAGACGACGGTGAAACCGAGGACGAAGAGGGCTGCGGCGATCGCCACCCGTGAGCGTCCGCGTTTGGGCGACTCGCCGACCGTCACCGCGGGCGCCTCCGCCCCGACGAGGCCTGCCAGGTACGAGAGGTAGCCGGGGACGAGTGGCACGACGCATGGGGATGCGAACGAGACGAGTCCGGCGATCACGCACGCGGCCATAGCCAGCAGCAGCGGACCGCTGGTGACCGTGTCGGCGAAGGTTTGTCCCATGCCGCTCACGGCTGCTTTCCGGAGTCTTCGGCGGCGACCTTCTTGACCATCGCGCCGAGTTCCTCCGCGCTTACGGTCCGCAGGTAGACCGCGGCCGGACGGTGCTGCCGGTCGAGGACGACGGTAGTCGGGACGACCGAGGTGGGGGTTGTCATCGAGGCGAGCGTCGCGCCGTCGAAGTCGTAGATCGAGGGGTACCCGACCTTGCGGTCGGCGACGAAGTCCTTGGCCGACTGCCGATCGTCGCGCAGGTTGATACCGACGAAGGCGACGCCGTTGTCCTTGTTCTGCTCATACACGGTCTCGAGGTCGTCGGCCTCCGCGCGACACGGTCCGCACCACGAACCCCACACGTTGATCACCGTGACCTTGCCTGCGAAGTCCTTGTCGACGTCGATCTGCTTGTCGGCCACGAGGTCGGGGCCGATGAGATCTGCGATCGGCTTGCGCTCGGACTCGGGGTAGGTGATCGACGTCTTCCCACCCGGCGACACGAATTGAAAGGTGTCGCCCTGTGCGACGGCGTCGTTGCCTCCGCTGCAGCCGCTGAGCAGCACGCCGAGCGTCATCAGCACGGCGAACAGGACTGCGGTGAAGGTCTTACTGCGCATGTGTCAGATCCGGCTCATGCCCCGGTCGCGAGCGGGTCGGAATGCCCGGCGGGTTCGGAGTAGATGATGTCGACGAGGGCGTCGTCGTCGTAGATGAGGCTGGTCAGCGAGGCCAGTGAGCATTGCCGACGACGGGGGTCGTGCCAGAGACGCTGGCCCTCGAGGAAGCGTCGAAGGGTGTAGACGGGCAGTTGGTGGCTGACACAGACCGCCTCGTGGCCGCGGGCGGCGTCGCGTGCCTTGTTTGCGGCCGCGAGCATGCGATGCGCGAGCTGGATGTAGGGCTCACCCCACGACGGGGTGAACGGGTCGCGCAGCTTGACCCAGTGTCGGGGCTTGCTCAGCGCGCCGTCGCCGACGGAGACCTTGAGGCCTTCGAAGACGTTGTCGGCCTCGATGAGCTGATCATTGGTGAAGATCGGCAGTCCGTGCGCCGCGGCGATCGGGGTGGCGGTCTCCTGGGCCCGCTGCAGCGGGGAGGCGAAGACCGCGGTGATGTCGTGGTCGGCGAGCGTGCCCGCGACCTTCTCCGCCTGAGCGCGGCCGGTCGGCGAAAGGCGGAATCCGGGCAGGCGGCCGTAGAGGATGCCGTCCGGGTTGTGCACCTCTCCGTGGCGCATCATGTGGACGATCGTGTGCATCAGTCGGACTCCCCCGATTGCGTGGCGTGCGCTGCAGCGCGGGCTGCGGCCGGCAGCGCGTCAGCGATTCGACCAAAAGCATCCTCGTCCAGCGCCGCAGAGACAAACCAGGCTTCGAATGCGCTCGGCGGTGCGTACACGCCCGCGTCGAGCAGAGCGTGGAAGAAGGGTGCGAAACGCCAGGTCTCGGTGTTTTTGACCGCGGCGTAGTCGGTGATCGCCGTCTCGGGATCGGAGGTGAAGAACACACTGAGCAGGTTGCCTGCCAATTGCACCCGGTGCCCGACCCCCGCGTCGGTGAGCGCCTCGGTGAACAGTGCCGCGAGGCGATGGGCGTTGGCGTCGAGCGCGGTGTAGACGTCGGCGTCGGCGTTGCGCAATGTCGCGAGTCCGGCCGCGACCGCAACGGGGTTACCGCTGAGCGTGCCCGCCTGGTAAACGGGCCCGGTGGGCGCGAGATTCTCCATGATGTCGGTGCGCCCGCCGAACGCCGCGGCGGGCAATCCACCGCTCATCACCTTGCCGAAGGTGTAGAGGTCCGCGGCGACGCCCTCGAGGCCGTACCAGCCCGCGGGGCTGACGCGGAAACCCGTCATGACCTCGTCGATGATGAAGAGTGCACCGTGGCGTCGGGTGAGGTCGCGCAGGCCGGCGTTGAAGCCGTCGACAGGGGCGACAGCGCCCATGTTGCCTGCCGCAGCTTCGGTGATCACGGCCGCGATCTCGTCGCCGTAGGTGGCAAACGCTTCGGCCACGGCGTCGAGATTGTTGTAGGGCAGGACGATGGTGTCGTGTGCCGACGCCCCGGTGACGCCGGGCGTCGTCGGGAGGCCGAGCGTCGCGATTCCGGAGCCCGCGTCGGCGAGCAACGCGTCGACGTGGCCGTGGTAGCAGCCGGAGAACTTGATGATCTTCGAGCGCCCGGTGGCGCCGCGCGCCAGACGGATCGCCGACATCGTTGCCTCGGTACCCGAGTTGACGAGGCGAACACGCTCGACCGGGTCGACGCGATCGATGATCTCTTCGGCGAGTTCGATCTCGCCCTCGGTCGGCGCACCGAAGGAAAGACCGTGCGCTGCCGTCTTCTGCACTGCCTCCACAACTGCGGGGTGCGCGTGGCCGAGGATCATCGGCCCCCAGGACGAGACGAGGTCGACGTAGTCGTTGCCATCGACGTCCGTCAGATGACAGCCCTGCGCCGAGGCGATGAATCGCGGAGTGCCGCCGACCGCCGAGAACGCGCGCACGGGCGAATTGACCCCACCGGGCGTCGCATCCTGGGCCCTACGGAACAATTCAGCGGAACGGGCTGCGACCTCAGCGGAACTCCTCACGGCCTACAGTGTTCCAAACCGCAACGATCGGCGACAATTCGCCCTGGTCAGGCTGCTTACCCACTCGGATCGCGGCGCGGATCGGGCGCGGCGCGGCTCGCAATTCCGCCGCGGCCGCGGGCGCCGCAGGGCGGGTACTGCGTACACAATCCGGCCGTCAGCGCGAGGCCACGACAATAATTGTCGCCGCGTCCCGCTGACGTCACAGTTGTGTACGTACCCCTCCGCACCGCCTGCACACCGGTTCAGCATCCCGCGAAATCGGGGTCGTCCCAGTAGCCGAGGGCGTGGTCGATGCCGGAGTCGGCCGCCTGGCGCGTCAGCTCGGCCGGCTCGGCCAGCGATTTGAGGTGATCGCGCCTGCGGATCATCGCGAGAAGCGTGTCGACCACTTCGTCCCACGTGAACATGAGCCGCTTGTACGAGATCCGCCACGGGATGTAGCCCAGGCGGTGAGCGGTCTCGTCTCTGACCCGGTCCTTCTCGCGTTGCCCCGGCGATTTGTCGTGATAGGCGACGCTGTCGACTTCCACGATCAGCCGCTTACCGATCAAGAAGTCGACCCGACCGATCCCTGGAATCTCCACCTGGCTCTCGAACGCAATCCCCAGCGTGGTCAGGCGGAATCCGAAGATGGACTCGGCCCCGGAGTCGAGACAGTCAGCGCACCTGTCGAGGAGTCGCCTGATCCGGACGGGCATCGACGAGAACAACGCCTGCAGGTCGGTGAACTCGAGAAGCCCCTGGTGCAGCACGGAATCGCATGCGGCGACAATTCCCTCTTCGTTGAGGCAGCGGACCGCGTACTGCAGAGCCGTGGCCACGTCGTCGAGCGGGTAGACCTCCCGTGGCGCCCGTCCGTAGCGAGTGCACGCGTGGTGTGTGCTGGCAGATCCGCCCGCGGCGACGTTGCGACCGCGGACGTGCACCAGGTCGCCGAACGGGGCAACCCACACGCCGTGGAGGTCGAGCGCGCTGACACAGGTGCAGACTCCGCCCGCGCTCACCGCGGAGACAACCGTCGGGTCGGCGTACGAGGTGGCGTACCAGCCTCGACGCAGCAGGCGCAGGTCGCCGGAGTCGACCAGCCGCCGTACCTGCGCCTGGCTGAAGTCGCGGCGAGTCAGTTCAGCCCAGGAGAAGACGCCACGCCACTGGTCGTCGTGCTCGAGTCCGGTCACAGACCACAGCGTCTCGCGCCGATCGCTGCGTATCGGGGTGATGTCGCCGGGATGGGCGACGCTGTGGATAGGCGCCGGACTGTGGATTCTTCTGAGCCGTGACGCGTGCTGCGCCGTGCAGTGTTCCGCGCTGCCAGGTCTACCGGCCCAGCACGACGCCCACCTGGTCGGCGATGGCGCGCTGGCCGTCGACGTTGGGGTGCACTGTGATCGGAGCCGACGACCCGACCTGCGGTTCTATCCAGCGCACGCCCTCGGGCCGGCAGGCGTCATGTCCTTCGGAGACCGTCGACATGTCGACGAACGTCGCTCCGGTCTCGGTGGCTGCTCGCGCCACAGTCTCGTTGAGCGTTGCTTGCAGGTCGCGGATGTATGCGACGTCGCCCGCGGCAATGCGCATCGTCGGATAGCAGCCTGTCGTCGGAGGCAGAATCCACGGATATCCGACGACGAGCACGCGTGCTTTCGGAGCACGGTCGGCAACGGCGTGCAGCGCCTTCACCAGCGCAGGGTAGGTGTTCGCCTCGACCCTTCGCACAAAGCTGTCGCCGTATCGGGCGCGGCAAGGCGCACCGTTCGGGTCGTCGGCGGCCACCTCACCGCAGTCGGCGATGGTGCCGGAGAAGATGTCACCGTCGTTCCCACCGATCATGAGCGTCACGATCCGCGTACCCTCCCCGAGCGCGTCGAGCTGCGGATTGACGCCAAAGTATTGTGCCGCAAAGAAATCCGACGTCGTCGCGCCCGCGCAACTGACATCGTCGAGGGCGAGTCCGCGTCGTTGGGCGAGCACGTGCGCAAAGTTCGACGATGACCGCTGGCACTGCAGCGGCGAATCCTCGACGAGCGGGCGCACTCCCGTTCCCGCGCTGTAGCTGTCGCCGAGGTTGGCGTAGGCGGCGCTGACGGTTCGTGTGCTGCCGGTGGTTGCCGTGCCGGCGGACGTCCCCGCACTCGCGGTCGTCCCGGAACGTCCCGCCGGATTCGAGCCGCCGTCGCTGCATGCCGTCGCCAGCAGCAACGTCGCCAGGACGACGAGAAGCCAAGGGCGGCGGGTGCTCACGCGCTCTCGCTCAGCAGGGTCAGCAGCAGTTCGGCGCGGGTGCGAGCGTCGGCGAGGTCGACGGCGAGCATGTCCTCGACACGCTCGATACGGCCGCGCAGGGTGTGCCGGTGCACCCCGAGCGCGCTCGCGGCGGCGCCCCAGTTGCCATTGGCCTCGAGGTACGCGAGCAGGCTCTGCTGCAGATGTCCGGTGTTCGCGGCGTCGTAGGCGACGAGCGGGGCGATGCGCTCGGCGTAGCTGTCGCGCAATACTTCTCGCACGGTGTCGCTCGCGAGTAGCGAGCGGAGGTCGTAGAGGTCGAGGAGCTGACCCGCCGCTGCCGACCGACACGAGAGGCGGGCCTGACGCACCGAGTCGGCGACGTCGTCGACTGGAACCGACGGCCCCAACCCGCCACGCACGGCGCACGTCGCACTCAGTATTCCGAGGAGCCCGGTGGCGAATTGGATGTGATCGTCACCGCGGATCAGGCCGACGAGTTCGTTGTCGCAACGGTGTACGAACACCGGTCGCCACCGGCGCTCGAACTCGACGGCGAGGCGTCGAGCACCATGCTGTGCGTCGTCGACGCTCTCGAAACGGAACACCACCGCACGTACCCGACCCTCGGGATCGGCTGCTCGGAGCAGCATTTCGCGCGATCGCTCCCCGACGTGGCGGTCCAAGGCGAGTGCGAGCACTTCGCCCTGGAGTTCGCCGACGTCGCGTCGAACCTCTTGCGGCTTGGCATATTCGATGACGAGCAGCGAGACCGCGTGGCCGATCAGCATGCGGCCGACGGCGTCGAGTGGACTCGACCCGATGACGCCGAGATGCCCGAAGGTCGTTGCCCCCGAACCGACTCGCGCGACGGTGAGCACCGAATCGTCGGTCACGCGGACGGCACCCGCCGATGCCGGGTCACGCACCACAATCGAGCGAAGCTGTTCGAGCTCAACGGAATTCGCTTTCCCCGGAGCCTCGGCAACCGGGGTGTGCCCGGCGTCGAACAGGATCACTCGCTGACCGACCGCATCGGCGAGCTCTCGGACGAGTCCTTTTGACCCCGATACCGTTGCCGCCCTGGTCATCCGAGGTTGCGCGCGCGTCGCAGACACCAGCCGTGCCGACCGTTGCGCGGCGATCTGATCGAGGACCGCACGCGTGATCGCCGAGAACGGTATCGCGAGCGGAACCTCGAACAGCGGGAGACCGAACTCGTCGGCGGCTACGAGCATACCCGCGGGCACCTCGTCGAATCCGAGGCCGACACCGAATCCGATCGCGGCGGCACCGACGGCGTGGAGGCTGCGTACGAACTCGCGCTGCGCGACGTCGTCGTCGTCGTTCAGTCGCATACCGGTGGTCAGCAGCACCTCGCCGCCCTGCAACCAGTCGGCGGTGCTCACGAGTTCAGAGCTGACCGCACAGTCGAGCTCGCGGTCGAGGCCGTCGGCCCCGGCGCGCAGCGAGAGTTCGAGTCGACGCTGGGCCATCAGCCATCGAACGGTGGTCACCCACCCACCGTAACCGCCAACTGGACATTGTGGCAGTGCAACGTCAGATCGCTGTACAACTTGTCAGGTCCGCAGGTGGGGCCCGCAGGCGAACACTGGTGTCCATGACCACAGCAACCGACATCGTCTACCGGCTGCCCCAGGAGCGGAAGCTGGTCAGCGAACTGCCCGGCCCACGCTCGATGGAGATCGGGCAACGCCGACTGGGTGCCGTCGCCGCGGGCGTCGGCTCCAGCGTTCCCGTCTTCGCGGCCGACGCCGACGGCGGAGTGATCGTCGACGTCGACGGCAACTCGCTGATCGACCTCGGCTCCGGAATCGCCGTCACATCCGTCGGCGCGAGCAACTCCGCCGTGGCGGCGGCAGTCGCCGAGCAGGCCGCGCACTTCACGCACACCTGCTTCATGGTGACGCCGTACGAGGGCTACATTGCCGTCGCCGAGAAGCTCAACGAGATCACCCCCGGCGACTTCGAGAAGCGCACCGTGCTGTTCAATTCGGGCGCCGAGGCCGTCGAAAACGCGGTCAAGATCGCCCGGCTGTCGACGCGACGCAACGCGGTCATCGCGTTCGATCACGCCTACCACGGGCGCACCAACCTGACGATGGCGATGACGGCCAAGAGCATGCCGTACAAGCGCAACTTCGGGCCGTTCGCGCCCGAGGTGTACCGGATGCCGATGAGCTATCCGTACCGCGACGAACTCGGCAGCGACGGTGTGGCCGCGGCCAAACGCGCGATCTCGATGATCGAGAAGCAGGTCGGTGCCGAGACCACCGCCGCGATCGTCATCGAACCGATCCAGGGCGAGGGTGGATTCATCGTTCCCGCACCGGGATTCCTCTCGACGCTGGCCGAGTGGTGCACGATGCACCGCGTGCTGTTCGTCGCCGACGAGGTGCAAGCCGGATTCGCCCGTACCGGAACGTGGTTCGCGTGTGAGCAGGAGGGCGTCACGCCCGACCTCATCACGATGGCGAAGGGCATTGCCGGCGGAATGCCACTGTCCGCAGTCACCGGCCGCGCCGACATCATGGACACGGTGCACGGCGGCGGACTCGGCGGCACCTACGGCGGCAATCCCGTTGCGTGCGCCGCGGCGTTGGCCGCCATCGACCAGATGGAATCGCTCGACCTGTGTGGCCGGGCGCGACACATCGAGACAATCATCACCGAGACGCTCTCGGCCACCAAGGACGAACTCGACGGTGCAGGCCTGCCCGTGATCGGTGACATCCGCGGTCGCGGCGCGATGATCGCCGTCGAACTGGTCACGCCCGCCGAAGACGGATCCCCGACTCGTGAACCCAATCCCGACCTCACCGCCGCGGTGGCCAAGGCGGCTCTCGCCCAGGGTGTCGTCGCGTTGACCTGCGGCACCTACGGCAACGTGCTACGCCTGTTGCCACCGCTGGTCATCGGCGACGACCTGCTGCGCGATGGTCTGGCGGTGCTGTGCCAGGCACTCAAGGACAACGCCTGACCTGCCGAATCGTCAATTGCTCGACCACTAAGGAGAGTCGTGTCCCCGCATCCCCTGGATCAACCGCATCCCCTCGATCCGCTGACCGCCGACGAATTCCGTTCCGTCACAGCCCTACTCGGTAGCGAGCAGGGTGTCGGCGACGGCTGGCGCTATGCGTCGATCGAACTCGCGGAGCCGACGAAGACCGAACTCGCCGCATTCGACGCCGACGGCACGCTTCCGCCGCGTCGCGCGGTGGTGGTCTGTTTCAACAGTGGCGAGAACACGACCTACAAGTCGTTCGTGTCGATCTCGGGTGACAGCGTCGACTCGTTCGAACTGATTCCCGACGTCCAGGCGAACTTCACGGTCGACGAGTTCGAGGAGTGCGACCGCGTCCTGCGTGCTCACCCCGACGTCCAGGCGGCGTTGGCTCGACGCGGGATCACCGATCTGGACGGCGTTTTCATGGATACGTGGACCTACGGTGGCGCGGTCATCCCCGAGGAGTACCGCGGTCGACGCCTCGGCTGGTCGGACACCTGGGTGCGCAACAGTGAGGGCTCCAACCCGTATGCGAACCCGGTGTCGGGGCTGCACTGTGTGATCGACGTGAACACGATGGAACTACTGCGCATCGAGGACACCGGCGGTTTCGACCAGCCGGAGGTGATGGGCGAGTACGTTCCTCGCCATATCCCGCAACGCATTCGGGACACTTTCAACCGGCCTGAGCTCAAACCACTGGAGATCACCCAGCCCGACGGGCCGTCGTTCACGCTCGAAGGAAACAAGCTCACGTGGCAGAAGTGGTCGCTGCGTGTGGGTTTCAACTATCGCGAGGGCATGACCCTGCACACCGTCACCTACGACGACGGTGGACAGGTACGCAAGATCGCGCATCGTCTCTCGTTCGCGGAGATGGTCGTCCCCTATCGTGATCCGAGCGAGGATCATTACCGCCGAACGGCTTTCGATATCGGCGAGTGGGGCCTCGGCTTCATGACGACGTCGCTCGAGCTTGGTTGCGACTGTCTCGGCGAGATCCGATACCTCGACGCCACGCTGCACAACAGCGCCGGTGAGCCGTACACCATCACGAACGCGATCTGCATCCACGAGGAAGACAACGCCGTGCTGTGGAAGCACGTCGATCACGACGCAGGCGCAGAGGTGCGTCGTATGCGTCGGTTGACGGTGAGTTTCCATGTCACGGTTGCCAATTACGAGTACCTCGTCTACTGGCGCTTCTATCAGGACGGCAACATCGAATGCGAGGTACGGGCCACCGGCATCATGGTGACCACACCGATGCCGCCCGGCGTGACGTCGAATCCGCACGGCACGACGGTCGATAACCGCACGTACGCTCCGTTCCACCAGCATTTCCTCGTTGCGCGAATGGATCTCGACATCGACGGCTCCGACAACACGGTCTACGCCAGCGAGACTGTCGTCGAGCCGATGGGCCCCGACAATCCGCTCGGTCTCGGCCTGGTGCAACAGAATACGCCGCTGCTCACCGAGTCAGAGGGTATGCAGGACCCCAACTTCGCGACGCAGAAATCGTGGAAGATCGCCAATCCCAACAAGACAACGGCACTCGGCCTGAATCCCGCGTACAAGCTGGTTCCGACAGGCGCCTTCCCGGCGATGTTCGACCCGGCGTCGCCGATCTTCCAACGCGCGACCGTCATGGGACACACCCTCTGGGTGACCCCCAATCACCCGGACGAACGTTGGCCCGCAGGCGAGTTCGTCAATCAGTCGGAACGCGACACCGGACTCGGCGTGTGGACCAAGGCCAATCGGCCGATCGAGAACACCGACGTCGTGCTGTGGTACACGTTCGGAATCCATCACATCACCCGCCCAGAGGACTGGCCGGTGATGCCGGCCGACACCGTGTCGTTCTGGCTCAAGCCATTCGGCTTCTTCGACCGCAACCCCTCTCTCGACGTCGAGGCATCGCCCCCGACTCACTGTCATCACGAAGGGAACTCGCATGACCAGCACCCAGGTGCTTGACCCACAGGCCGTGCTCGACGGAATCCCGACCGGGCTCTGGATCGATGGCAAGGAGGTCGAGGCCAAGAGCGGCAAGACATTCGATGTCATCAACCCCGCCACCGAGGAGGCACTTACCACCGTTGCCGACGCCAGCGTCGACGACGCCGTACACGCACTCGACCGCGCCGTAGCCGTCGCCGACTCCTGGGCCGCAACGCCCGCCCGTGAACGCGGCGAGATCCTGCGTAGCGCTTTCGAATTGGTCGCCGACCGCGCCGATAGCCTGGCCATGCTCATGACGCTCGAGCTGGGTCGCGCACTGCCGGATAGCATTTCGGAGACCAAGTACGGCAACGAGTTCCTGCGCTGGTTCGCCGAAGAGGCCGTCCGGATTGACGGTCGCTGCACGCAGTCGCCGGCAGGCACCGGCCGAATCCTGGTGAGCCACGGACCCGTCGGGCCATCGCTCGCGATCACGCCGTGGAACTTCCCACTGACGATGGGCACGCGCAAGATCGGTCCGGCATTGGCTGCCGGCAACGTCATGCTGGTCAAGCCAGCGCACGAGACACCGCTGACCATGCTCGCACTGGCCGAGATCTTCGCCGAAGCAGGACTGCCCGCGGGCGTGCTCTCGGTGCTGCCGACCACGGACGCGCGAGGCGTCGCGTCGGCCATCATCACCGACGATCGGATCCGCAAGATCAGCTTCACCGGTTCGACCCCGGTGGGTCGAAATCTGATGGCACAGGCCGCTGAGCGGGTGCAGCGTACGTCGATGGAGCTCGGCGGCAACGCACCATTCGTCGTATTCGACGACGCCGACGTCGACAAGGCTGTCGAGGGCGCGTTCCTCGCGAAGATGCGCAATGGCGGCGAGGCATGCACCGCGGCGAACCGCTTCCTGGTGCAGTCCGGGGTTGCCGAGGAGTTCACCGACAAGCTGATCGAGAAGATGTCGGCGGTGCGACTCGGCCCCGGCTACGAGGAGGGCGTGACGCTCGGACCGCTCGTGACCGCAGCGCAGCGCGACAAGGTCGCCGCAGCGGTGGAAAGTGCTGTCGCACACGGTGGTCGGGTTCGTCTCGGGGGCAAGGCACCCGAGGGTAAGGGGTACTTCTACCCCGCGACCGTGATCGATCAGGTCGACGCGTACGCACCGGTCACCCGCGACGAGATCTTCGGCCCCGTCGCGGTGATCAGCACCTTCGACTCCGAGGACGAGGCGATCGCCGCAGCCAACTCGACCGAGTACGGACTGGCAGGCTACTTCTTCACCCGCGACCTCGACCGCAGCATGCGCGTCGCGTCGAAGCTCGACGTCGGGATGGTCGGCGTCAACCGTGGCGTCATCTCCGACGTTGCAGCACCTTTCGGCGGCGTGAAGCAGTCGGGCATCGGCCGCGAGGGCGGCTCCGAGGGCATCGAGGAGTACCTGACCGTCAAGTACGTCGCGCTCTGAGATCGACTGGGCGCCGGAAGCGCACGACAAGGCGCCCAGTCGACCCCGGCGTTACGTTCGTGAGAATTGTTGCAGAAGTGACCCCTGTGGCCTTTAGCCCGTGCAACCTTCTCCGTACGATGGCTTCATGCGTCTACGAACAGAACTTCGCCTCCGTAGCGCCGCGGTGCTGCTGGCGCTGACGACCGCTGTCGCGGGTGGTGCGGTGGCCACCGCGCCTGCTCACGCCGACATCAACGCGGGCAGTGTCGACATCGGCAGCTCAGACTTGTTGAGCGCCAACAGCGTCTTCTTGTGGCAGAGTCCGCCCACCCGCTACATCGTGGTGCTCGGCGCAAAGCAGGGAACGTTGGGGCAGCCGCCCGCGGTCCTGCAGCAGCGCATGACCGTCGGCGCCCAGCTCGCGCGCACCCATCCGTTCAACCGCGTGATCGTGTCCGGCGGCGACACCTGGTGGCTACCGGTCTCCGAAGCACAGTTCATGAACATCGGCCTGATCCATCGCGGTGTCCCGATGTGGCAGATGGTGAACGAGTCGGCGTCGACCTCTACCGTCCAGAATGCCGAGTTCACTGTCCGCATGCTCAAGTCGTTGGGTGCCACGGGAGCAGTGATCGTCACCAACAACTTCCACATGCCGCGCGCCATGAAGAACTTCCGCGACGCCGCCAAAGCGCAGCATGCCAACCTGCTGTTCCAGCCGGCCTACGCAGGCTGAACCACACCGACACGACGACGCCCCGCTCGAAGAAGGCGGGTTCACATGATCGTCGCAACACTCTCAGGTGAGAGGTTGCGGCGATCATGTCGTTTCAGGAGGACTGTGTTC
>NZ_LZMO01000177.1:0-57926 GCF_001665715.1 Gordonia sp. 852002-10350_SCH5691597 | reverse complement strand
TCACGCGCCAACACCGCCACCCGCGCACCAAACTCCGCATACGACACCACCCGACCCTCACACCACAACGCAGGCGCACCCGGCGACCGAACCACCTGCGCCGCAACAGCATCAGCAACCGTCTGTGCCGCGGGCACCTCGACCTGCGGTCCGACAGACCACCGTTCGACGGTCGCCCGCTCGGTGCTGTCGAGCAACGAGATGTCGGCAACCAACGACTGCGGTCGACCCGCGACGGTGCGCAGGATGACACCGAGCGCCTCGGCGAAGACGCGGATCTGCTCGTCGTCGAATGCGCTCGGCAAATACTTCAGGGTGATCGACAGTCCGCCGTCGCTCATGGGCGACGTGACCATGTTCAGCGGGAAGTGAGTGGAGTCACTGACCACCACCTCGGCGATATCGAGCCCTGTGCTCGACGGGTCGGTCGTCGAAATCGACTCGGTGTCAACGGGATAGGACTCGTGGACGGTCAGCGTGTCGAACAGGGCACCGTCGACACCGGCGAGCGCGATCAGCTCCGGCAGCCCGAGGTGTTGGTGATCGAGCACCGCGACCTTGGACTCCTGCAGTGCTGCCACCACCTCGGCGATCGGCTTCGACGGGTCGACGTCGACGACCGCGGGCAACGTGTTGATGAAGAGGCCGACCATCGACGCGGCGTCGTCGAGGTCGGCGGGTCGTCCGGACACCGTCTCGCCGAAGGTGACGACGCGTTCCCCCGTCACCCGGGACAACAACACCGCCCATGCGAACTGCAGAACTGTCGCCAGCGTCGAACCCTGCGCCCGCGCCACGGATTCGAGCCCCGCGACGAGTTGTGCGTCGACGATCGTCGCATAGTTGCGCGGCAGCGCGTCGGCGGTCGCCACCGCGCCGGGCGCGACGAGTGTCGGCCCGTCGACCGGTGCGAGCACCTCACCCCAGGCCGCCAGCCCCGCAGCGTGATCTGCGCCGGCGACGCGACGCGCGAAGTCGCCGAAATCGCTTGCCCCGGTGAGCTGTCCACCGGTGTAGGTCGTCCCGGTGGCGTAGAGCGACAACAGGTCGGCCAAGACGAGCGGGCCCGACCAACCGTCGAACAGGATGTGATGGTTGGTGATCACAACCGTGACGCCACCGGAGTCACGGATCGCCACGACCCGTAACAGCGGGGGCGTTGCGAGGTCGAATGGTGTGACACGCTCGGCGGCGACGACCTCGTCGACCGCCGCGTGCCGCTGCGTGTCGTCGACGTCGCCCAGATCGAGTGTGCGCCACGGAACGTCGACCGACGGATGCACGACGGACACCACCGCGCCGCCCGCAGTCTGCAGATAGCTCGACCGCAGGGCGGGGTGATGGGAGAACAGCCCTTCGACCGCGCGGCGGAGTCGGATGTCGTCGACGGGCGCCGCCAGGCGCAGAACGGCTTGTCCCACATACACATCCACGGCATCCTCGCCGCCTGCGTCGGCGAGCGCCGACTGCAGGAAGAAGCCGTGCTGCAGCGGAGTCAGCGGCCATATCGCAGCACCGGGATATGCCCTGGCCACGGTATCGATGTCGGCCTGCGTGATGCCGGTGCCGGGCAGATCCGACGGTGAAAGACCCGGATCGCCGAGTGCCGCAACCTCGGCCGCGATCCCCTCGAGTTCGCGGAGCCATGCAGCCGCGAGGGCTGAGACGTCGTGCGTGGTCAACACATCCTGCGCGTACAGGAAGTCCGCGGACAGAACACGTCCGTGCTCGCCCGGACGAGACGCGATGTTGACCGTGAGCACGTTCGTCGCAGGCATCAGGCCGGACACCGTCGACGCCAGCGCTGGCGCGTGGGTGTCGACCGCGAACGGAATCCCGGTGTCGGCCTCGGTGACGCCCTGGCCTACTGCACCGAGATAGTTGACGCCGATGGCCGGAAGATCGCAGCGCCACAACGGACTTCGCTGATCGGCACGCAGTAATCCGAAACCGATGCCGTTGGTGGGGCGGGTCAGCCGCTCCTCTTTCGCTGCCTTGACGGCGTGAATCCCGTCAGAACCCGGATCGACGACGAAGGGCGCGATGGTCGTGAACCAGCCCACCGTGCGTGACAAATCGGCCCTACGGGGTTCCGCGGCGTCGAGGAGAACCTCCTCGTAGCGTCCGTGCCCCTCAGTCACCATCGCAACCGGGCCATCCGCTGCCAGCCAGCGATCGTTCTGCCACGAGCGCACCGCCCGCGCGAGCGCCGCGATCAACACGTCGGCGGTGGTCGCGCCGAACGCCTTCGGCAGGTCTGCGAGTACGGCCTCGGTCAGTTCCGGATCGAGTTCGACGGTCACGGGTGCGGGCGCAGTCTGCCCGACCGGCGCGTCGACGTCGAACCCGGGCGTGCGAAGTCCGGTGCGTGGCATCCAGTAGTCGAGTTCGTCGTCGACCCGCACCGTTGCTGCCAGTGCGTCGTGCCAGGCTCGGGCAGAGGTCACCTCTGGCCGCAATGCCATCTGGGCGCCGGAGCTCAGCGCACCCCAAGCGGTGATGACGTCCTCGATGATGACTGGCCACGAGACCGCGTCGACGGACAGGTGGTGGATGGCGAGAATGACACGGGCGCCGTCGTTTCCGGACACGAGCACCGCAGCGATCACACGCCCCGCAACGGGGTCGAGACGGCCGAGGGCTGCAGCGTGCTCGGCACGGATCAGCGTCTCGAACTCTGCTGAACGAGTGCTGGTGTCGGCATGGACGGCGCGCACCTCTGCGCGCGCATCGGGTGCGCCTGCGAGCAGACCCCACCCGTCGTCGGTATGTCGGAGGCGCAGCGCAAGCATCGGGTGGGCAGCCACGACGGCGTCGAGAACGGCCGCGAGCATGGCAGGACTCAGATCTGCGGGGGCGATCGTCACCACGGACTGCGAGAAGTCGCTGAACCGCGCGGGTTCGCCGGCGGTCTCGAGCAGCCATGCGACAACCGGGCTCAGCGGCACCTCGCCGGCACCACCGCCGTCCGGCTCGGACAGGAGGGGCACGCTCGCGCGGCCATCACTGCCTGCGCGGACCATCGCTCGAATCGTCTTGTGTTCGAAGATGTCTCGCGGCGACAGGGCAAGGCCCGCGTCGCGTGCGGCCGACGCGAGTCGGATCGACATGATCGAGTCGCCGCCGAGCGCGAAGAACGAGTCGGTGACGCTGACCCGTTCGATCCCCAGGATGCCCGCGACCACTGCGGCCAACTGGCGTTCGGCGGTCGATGCGGGCGCGACATAGTCGTCGCCGTCGGGGACCTCCGGGGTCGGGAGTGCACGTTTGTCGAGTTTGCCGACGGGCGTCAGCGGAAGTTCGTCGAGGACGGTGATGGTGGCGGGCACCATGTGCGCGGGCAAACGTTGTTCGAGGTGTTCTCGCACCGCCGACACATCGAGCCCGGCATCTGCAACCACATAGCCTGCGAGCGCTGTGGCCACGGAACCACCCACGCCGATCACGACGGACGCGGAGACGTCCGGATGTGACGACAAGGCGGCTTCGACCTCGCCCAGCTCGATACGCAGACCGCGCAACTTCACCTGGTCATCGCTACGTCCTGAGTACTCGAGCTCCAGCTCGCCGCCCTCGGTGCGGCGCCATCGCACCACATCTCCGGTGCGGTAGAGGCGGTCGCCGCCGGCGCCGAAGGGGTCGGCGACATAGCGTGCGGCGGTCAGGTCGGCTCGGTCGAGGTAACCGCGGGCCAGTGCGACACCACGGACGTAGAGCTCGCCGGGAACATTCACCGGAACCGGCTGCAGGGCGTCGTCGAGCACGAGCAGGCCCACACCACCGATGGGTCCGCCGATACGCACCGGGACGCCGACGCTGCGTCGGCTGTTCGCGACGGCGACCGACGTCTCGGTCGGGCCGTAGGCGTTGAAGAAGGCGACCTCGTCGGCCCACCGATCGACGAGTCGCTGCGGCAGCGCCTCACCCCCGGATGCCAGGAGTTGCAATCCCGGGACGGCTGCGGGATCGATTGTCGCGGCGACGGTCGGCGTCATGAACGCATGCGTGACCGCAGCCTCGCGCATGAACTCTTCGAGCAGTTCTCCACCGATCGCACCCTCGGGCCGGTAGGCGAGCGTCGCTCCCCCGGTTGACGCGATCAGCCACTCGAGGATCGACGCGTCGAAGCTCGGAGATGCATATCCCATCACGACCGACCCGGCGCCCGCCCCGTACCGGCTCAGGTCTGCCGCGTAGTTGTCGATACCTCGGTAGGTGACAGCGACGCCCTTGGGCCGACCGGTCGACCCGGACGTGTAGATCACGTAGGCGAGAGCGTCGAGGTGACGCGGGCGCACCAGTTCGTCCGACCGTAGCGGCTCAGACGCGTGCCCAGTGGAATCCTGATCGGTGATGACGTCGGAGACCACCGACCACTGCACCGAGGAGGGCAACTGTTCGCGCAACGCCGACGTCGTGAGACCGAGGGACACACCCGAATCGGACAGCATGTAGGCAATGCGCTCGGCCGGATAGTCGGGATCGATCGGGACATACCCGGCACCGACCTTCGTCACCGCCCACACCGCGGTGAGCAGGTCAACGGAGCGTCGAATCGCCAGTGCCACCAGCGATTCGGTGCCGACACCCTGTGAGATCAGCCAGCGGGCGCAGGCATCCGACCGTGCGTCGAGTTCGGCGTAGGTCGCCGCGGCGCCAGACGCGTCGGTGACCGCGACGACGTCGGCATGCTGTGCCGCCACATCGCTGAGAACGTCCGCCAGCAGGCGCGGTGTTGCCGCCGCACCGCCGCAGACCGACGACAATTCGTCGTACTCGCTGTCGTCGAGTAGACGTGAGCGGCCCACCGGCAGCGCCGGCTGTTCGGTCAGTTCGGTGAGCTGGCGAACGAATCGGTGGGCAATCGACTCGGCGGTGTCGGCATCGAAAATGTCTGTGGCGTAGACGAGTTCGCCAGACCAGCCGTCACCGGTCTCCCTCAGACCGAAGGTCAGGTCGACCTTGGCCGGAATCTCGTCGACGTCGACGGGCTCCACGGTGAGGCCGGGCAACTGAGCGGCGGCGATACCGCGTGCGGCGAGCTCGGGCATCGCGGATTGATCGAACGTGAGCATGACCTGGCTCAGCGGCGCAAAGGATTCCGACCGTGGCGGGTCGAGCGCCTCGACGACGGACTCGAACGGAAGGTCGGCATGCGCGAAGCCTTCGAGGTCGACGCCGCGCACGCGGTCGAGGAGTTGGGTGAAGGTCAGTGTGGGGTCGACGCCCACGCGCAGGACGAGAGTGTTGACGAACATTCCGACCAGTGGGTCGAGGACGCGCTGCCCACGGCCCGCGATCGGGGTCGAGACCGCGATGTCATCGGTCCCCGACAGTCGGGCGAGCAATGCGCTCAACGCCGCGTGCACGACCATGAACGGGGTCACTCCGGACACACGTGCCAACTCGGCCACGCTCTCGGCCACCGATGCCGGGATGTCGAATGACGCACGCGCACCACGCATCGACGCCACGGTCGGCCGCGGCCGGTCCGTGGGCAGGTCCAGCACGTCCGGCAGTCCACGCAACTGTCGTGACCAGTAGCCGAGCTGGCGACCGATGATGGAATCCGTGTCGTCCGCGGAACCGAGAACGTCGTGCTGCCAGATGGCGTAATCGGCGAACTGGATTTCCAGCGGCGCGAATTCCGGTGCGGCACCGGCAGTTCTGGCCATGTAGGCGGTGACGAGATCTGTGACGAGCGGTCGCAACGACTCGCCGTCGGAGGCGATGTGGTGCATCACCAACGCGAACACCCACTGCCCCGGCGCCTGCTCCCACAGGGCGGCACGGACCGGCCAGCCCGTGGTCACGTCGAAACCCGTCATCGCGACGGTCTGCAGTTGCGACCAGGAGTCGACGTCACGCCAGTCGAGTCGCTGCTCGATCTCGTCGACACCGCCGATCACCTGAACCGGATCGTCGTCGACGGCGGGGAAGGTGGTCCGCAGCACCTCGTGGCGCTCGATCACGTCGCTCAGAGCCGCGCGCAGGGCCTGCACATCGAGGTCGCCGACCAACCGCAGCAGCGCCGGAATGTTGTAGGTCGGCAACGAGGTGTCGAACTGATTGATGAACCACATGCGACTCTGCGCAAACGACAACGGGATTCGCTCCGGGCGTGGCAGTGCCACCACCGCGGGTAGACCGGCGGCACGCTGAGCCGACAGTTCGGCGAGACCGCGAACCGTCGGGGCGTCGAACACGTCGCGCACCGAGAGGTCGACCCCGAGTGCGTCGGGCGCGCGTCCGACGATGCGTGCGGCGGCCAGCGAGTTGCCGCCGAGATCGAACAACGAGTCGGCGACGCTGACCCGTTCGAGATCGAGCACGTCCGCGACTATCTCGGCGAGCATCTTCTCGGTCTCCGTGCCCGGCGCCACGTACTCGGACTCGACCACGATCTCAGGGTCGGGAAGCGCGCGA
Organism: Gordonia sp. 852002-10350_SCH5691597; assembly: GCF_001665715.1. Taxonomy (NCBI): domain Bacteria; kingdom Bacillati; phylum Actinomycetota; class Actinomycetes; order Mycobacteriales; family Gordoniaceae; genus Gordonia; species Gordonia sp. 852002-10350_SCH5691597. The sequence goes on along the minus strand of NZ_LZMO01000177.1, from coordinate 51,500 downwards.
CGATCCAACTTGCCGTTCACCGTGAGCGGCAGATCGTCGAGCAGCATGACCACGTCGGGAACCATGTAGTCAGGAAGTAGCGCAGCAGCATTCGACCTGATCACCGTCGGAGACACCTCGGCGCCCTCGCCGAGGACGGCATAACCGACGAGTTGTTCGATTCCGTTCTCCCGCGTCATGACCGCAACCGCGACAGCATCCACCCCTGGCGTGGACAGCAGTGCCGCTTCGACCTCACCGAGCTCGATCCGGAAGCCGCGCAACTTGATCTGGGCGTCAGATCGGCCGAGATACTCGAGGGTGTCACCGTGGCGGATCGCGACGTCGCCACTGCGGTACATCCGTTGTCCGTCACCGGCGAACGGGTCGGCGACGAAGCGCACACCCGTCAGTTCGGGTCGGCCAAGATACCCCCGCGTCACCTGCTTTCCACTGACATAGATCTCGCCCGGAGTTCCGTCCGGCACCGGCCTCAAACGCTCGTCGAGCACGTGGATCTCAAGCCCCGGCAGCCCGTCGCCGACATCCGATCCCTTTGCCGTCGTGACGAATTCGGGATCGAGCGCACGGAACGTCGAGTGCACCGTCGTCTCGGTGATGCCGTACATATTCACCAGCACGGGCCCAGGACGTCCGGCTCCCGCCATGCGATCGGCGTACCACCGTGTCACCTGGGCGAAGTCGAGCGCCTCACCGGCGAAGACCATATAGCGCACCGATGGCGACAACTCGTCGGAAACAGACGCCTCGCCACGCGGGCGCACGGCGGCGGCAAGCTGATAGAACGCCGACGGCGTCTGCGACACCACGGTCACCGACTGTTCCGCGAGCAGTGCCGCGAACTCCGCGGGGCTGCGCGTCGTCAGGTAATCCACGACGAGCAGACGGCCGCCGAACAGCAGCGGTCCCCACATCTCGAACACCGAGACGTCGAACGCGTAGGAGTGGAACATCGTCCACACGTCGTATTCGGTGAAGCCGTAATGCTGTTGTGCTGCGGCCAACAGCGCAACCACCGACCGATGTTCGACGACGACACCCTTCGGCCTGCCGGTGGAGCCGGAGGTGAAGATGGCGTAGGCGGCCAGTCGCGGGTCGAGTGCGGCAGGCAATTCCCCCGACGCGTGACGTGCACGGTCGGCGAGTTCGGCCGTCGTGGTCAGGGCGACACCGAGGAGGTCGAGTGTGGCGTGGCCGCCCTCGCCCGAGATCACCACGACGGGGGCCGCGTCGTCGACGACCATCTGCAGGCGATCCGCGGGGTGAGAGGTGTCGAGTGGGAGGTAGGTCGCGCCGACCTTCAGGATGCCGAGGATCGCCACCATGACGTCGATGCTGCGGGCAGTCGCGAGTCCGACGACCGAGCCCTGTTCCACGCCTGATGCGACGAGCCCCACACCGACGGCGTCGGAGAGCTCGTCGAGCTCCCGATAGGTGAGCTCGGCCCCGGAGGTGTCGGTGACCGCGAGCCGACCGCCGAAGCGCCGCACCGCGAGTCGAAAGAGGCCGGGCAACGACTGCCAGTCGTCCCCGCCGAGCGTGTCGACGGCCGCCGCGCGTATCTGTCCGAGATGCTCCTGCGTGAGGGCGGCCGATGCCGCGGGGTCGGCGCCGGGTGTGGTCACCAGGGGCGCGATGGTGGCTGCGACAGCGGCGTCGGCGTCGATACCACGTGCGGCGAACACCGTGGCCATCGGCGCAACCCGGGCTTCGAGTTCACCGAACGTGAGCGTGGTCGGGGTGGACAGCGCGAGGGCGTCGGGATCGGTCCGTGCGGTCACCCCGATCAGATCCCGTGTACCGGGACGGCGACCCCACCCCGAGCATGTTTCTACTGCGTTCGCGTCGATACCCGTCACGGCTGTGTCGAGACCTTCCGGCTAGATGGGATCTACAGGGGTGGATTTGTCGCGCACCGCGACACTAAGAGCGCGGGAGTGCAGTGCACTCAGGACGTCGTCGAGCTCGTCGGGACCCGCGGTGGCGAGTCCGGGAACCAATGTCATGAGAGCCATCGTGAGTGCCGAATCAGGATCGGGCACAACAGCACCCAGCGCCGACACATGCGCCGACAGTTCACCGAAACTGACCGCACACGCATCGGGCAGGATCGCCGCATCCGGATCGAACGTCGCCGCGTCCGCGATCAGCTCGAACAGCGACGCCTGCTCATCGCCATCAGCGGGATCGTCGACCTGATCGGAGTCGATGACCATGCTGGCGTCGCCCACGGCGCGCTCGGGATCGTCGAGCAGTTCGGCCAGCAGCCGGACGTATCGGTCGGCCATTCGGCTCACCGTCTCCTCGTCGAAAAGAGCAGTGGCGTAGATGAACTGGGCACGCAGCGCACCGCCTCGCGCCTCCCGTTCCGGATCGTTCGGGAAGAAGGTGAGCGCCAGGTCGACCTTCGCGGACGTCAGTTCCTCGCGCACGGGCTCCACGGTGAGTCCGTCGAGGCGGAGCACCGGGAACTCGACGTTCTGGAACGCCAGCATCACCTGGAAGACCGGGTTGTGCGCGGTCGGAGGTCGCGACATGATTCGCGCGACGATCTCGTCGAATGGGATTGCGGCATGCGACATGTCGGCGAGGTCGTCGCCGCGGACACGATCGAGCAACTCGAGGAACCGCTCGCCTCCGTCAACCCGCGTGCGCAGCGCAAGGGTGTTGACGAACATCCCGACGACGTCCTCGAGCAACGGCTCTCCGCGACCCGCGAACGGCGTGCCGATCACGATGTCGTCCCGACCCGAGAGCCGCGCGAGCAGCACCGCGAACACCGCGTGCGTGACCATGAACTGGGTGGTGTGGTGCTTGCGGGAGATCTCTTCGAGCTTCGCGACAACGTCGGACGGAATCTCGAAATCGACTGCGGCACCCTCGAAGTCGGGAGTCCTCGGACGTGGTTTGCTCGCAGGCAGCTCGAGGATCTCCGGCAGGCCGGACAGCCTCTCCTGCCAGTAGGCGAGTTGCCGCTCCTGCTCGGACACGCCGTCGTCGACCACAGCGAGGCGCTCGGAGAGCCACATGCTGAAGTCCGCGTACTGCACGGCCAGTGGCTTCCAGGCGGGTTCGGCCCCACCGTGCCGCGCGGCGTAGGCGGCCATGAGATCACGCGCGAGTGGCATCATCGATGCACCGTCTGCGCTGATGTGATGGACCACGAAGACGAGGACGTGCTCGTCTGCGGACACCCTGAGCAGCACCGCCCTGACCGGTGGCCGCACGGTGATGTCGAAGCCTGCACCGGTGATCTCGGCGATCTCAGCGCTCAGGGAACCCGCCACGTCGCGCACCTCGAGCAGCACATCGTTGTCGAGCGCGTCGGCGGGCATGATCACCTGCACCGGTTCACCATTGATCATCGGGTAGACGGTGCGCAGAGCCTCATGCCGCCGGCCGAGGTCGATCGTGGCACGGGTGAGTGCCGGAACGTCGAGGTCGCCGGACAACCGCAGAGCCATCGCCACGTTGTACGCGGCCGACTCGGGTTCGGCCCGGTTGATCAGCCAGAGACCCCGCTGCATGCCCGACACGTGCACGAGTTCTGTCCGGCTGCGCGCGTGGAGCGCGGGCATGCCCTGACCGGTTGGCCCCGACGTCAACGCCGCCGCGAGCGCGGAGACCGTCGGACGCTCGAAGAGCAGTTTCACCGGAACCTGACGGTCGAGCAGCGCCGACAAGCGTGCCGTGACCTTGGTGGCCGAGAGTGAACTGCCGCCGAGATGGAAGAAGTCGGCATCGGCGGAGACACGTTCGAGTCCGAGCACCTGGCCGAAAACGCCTGCGACCACCATCTCCAGCTGCGACCCCGGCTGCCGGTACGGGGCGGCGGTGCCGAAGTCGACCGCGGGCAACGACTTTCGATCGATCTTGCCCGATGTGGTGAGCCGGAATTCGTCCACCACGACGAGTGTGTGCGGCACCATGTAACCCGCAAGTCGCGTGGCGGCGTGCTCGAGCACGTGCGCAGGATCTGCGGACGCGCCCGCGGCCAGCGTCGCATACGCCACCAACACGTCGTCACCATTGGGCGCGGGCACGCCGAGGCATACCGCGTCGGTGACGAGAGGATGGTCGACGATCGCGGCCTCCACCTCCCCCGGTTCGATACGCAGGCCACGGATCTTGAGCTGGAAGTCGGTGCGTCCGATGTAGCGCAAATCGCCACGCACGGTACGGATCACGCGATCGCCGGTGCGATACATGCGCTCGCCGGGAGCGTATGGGTCGGCGACGAACCTCGACGCCGTCAGGTCGCTGCGGCGATGGTAGCCGCGAGCGAGTTGGACGCCACGCAGATACAACTCGCCGGGTACGCCCGTGGGGACCGGCCGCAGCGCGCGGTCGAGCACGATCGCACCGACACCGGGGATCGACAAACCGATCGACACCTCGTCGTGCTCGGTCATCGGTCCGGCGGCGGTGGCCCAGATGCTGACCTCCGTTGGCCCGTACAGGTTGTGGAATCGACGCCCGGCCCTCGCCCAGCGTCGCATCAGGTCGGGTGGGCATGCCTCCCCGACGCTGATGACCCGACGCAGCTTCGGCACGGCCGCCGGCTCGATGGTGCTCAGCGCCGATGGGGTCATCACCGCGTGCGTCACGCCCTCGTCCCTCATCAGGGTGGCGAGCTCGTCGCCGCCGAACACCCCGGCCGGGCTGATGACGAGTCGGGCGCCCTGTCCGAGCGCCATCAGGATCTCGAAGATCGACGCGTCGAAACTCGGTGACGCGACGTGTAATACGCGTGACTCGGTGTTCAGCCGCAGTATCGACTGCTGGTTTGCGACTACATTCGACAGTCCGCGATGGCTCAGCGCCGCAGCCTTGGGGCGCCCGGTCGACCCGGACGTGTAGATCAGGTAGGCGAGGTCGTCCAGTCGCGGTGTGCGAATCAGTTCCGCATCACGCAGCGGCGCGCCACTGTGGCCCGCCAGCCGGAACTCGGTGTCCTCGTGACCGATGACGAGCCAGTCCATCGCGTCCGGGAGACGCGACGCGCTCTCCTCGACGCTCAGTCCGACCGCCGCTCCGCTATCGGCGAGGATCTCGGAGATGCGCGTCGCGGGCAGACCCGGGTCGATACTGACGAATGCCGCACCCGACGCGGCAACCGCGAGCATCGAGAGCACCGATCGATGCGAACGCGGAATGCAGATCGCGACGATGTCGCCGGGACCGACACCCATCGAGACGAGTTCGCGCGCAAGCTGATTGGATCGAGCAACGAGCATCGACCAGGTGATCTCCGACGTGCCGACGATGGCCAGCGAATGCGGGTCGGCCTTCTCTGCGCCGACCAGGAAGAGGTCTCGCAGCAGCGCGGGTGCCGCGAGTGCCTCGCCACCGGAGATCAGCTCTGCCCGATCCTCATCGGCGACGATGTCGATGGTCCCGACCGAACGGACGGGCGCGGCGACCATGGCGCGCAACACCAGATCAAGTTGTGCAGCAACACGTTCCGCGGTGCGATGTTCGAAAATGTCAGCGGCATAGGAGAGTTCGAGATCGTAGCCGCCCGCGTCGGACTGATCCGTCACCGTGATCGACAGGTCGAACTTCGCGGCGGGCACGCGCGCGTCGATGAGTCGGGCCGATTCGTCGAAGTGGTGCAGGGTGGTCGCGTGTCCCGGATGCATCGTCAGTGCGACCTGGAAGAGCGGGGTGTGCGAGGCGGAGCGTTCCGGACTCACCGCGTCGACGATCCACTCGAAGGGGATGTCGGCGTGCTGTACCGCGCGGGTTTTGGTCTCGTGGGCGCGCTCGAGCAGATCTGCGACGGTGTCGACCGACGACACCGCGGTACGCAGCACCACCGTGTTCACGAACATTCCGACCAGTTCCGCGGTGGCAGGCTCGTCTCGGCCTGCCACGGCCGTACCGATCGAGACCTCGTCGACCTCCGCCCATCGCGACAACACGATTGCCAGCGCAGCGTGCACCACCGTGAACGGTGTGACGCCGCGGTCTCTCGCAAGACCCCTGATACCCGTCGCGAGGTCGGCATCGATATCCGCGTCGATGTAACCGCCGGCCCCGGTCGCGACGTGCGGTCGGGGACGATCGGTGGGAAGCATCAGCAAGTCGGCCACGTCCGCGAGCTCGGTTCGCCAGAACGACAGGCCCTCGGCGGCACGTTCGGTTGGCGACTCCAGCTCGCCGAGGAGTGTGCGCTGCCAGATGGCGAAGTCGGCGTACTGAACCTCCAACGGCTCGAGGTCGGGGTTCTTGCCGTCACGAAGGTTCGTGTAGGCGACCATGAGATCACGGATCAACGGCTGAAGTGAGAACCCGTCTCCCGCGATGTGGTGCAACACGGTGACGACGACGTATCCCTCACGATCACGCAGGATGCGGATCCGGAATGGGATCTCGCGTACGAGATCGAAGCCGCGTGCCGCCTCTGCGGCGATCAACTCGTCGAGTCGATCCACCGCGTCGAACACCTCGGTGTCGAGGAACTCCATCGCCTCGGCGGTCGTGAGGATCTCCTGCACGGGCTCACCGAGGTGGGACCCGAATCGTGTACGCAGCGTCTCATGACGCTCCACGAGGAACTCGATCGACGCGTGCAACGCGTCGACATCGACCTCGTGGCCGAGTCGAACGGCGCCGGGCATGTTGTATGTCGCGGCGCCGGGATCCATGCGATTGACGAACCACAGCCGAGTCTGCGCGTGCGACAACGGGATCATGGCTTCCCGTTCGACGCGACGCAACGCCACATACTCCTGCTCGCCGCCGAACTCGGTCAGATCGGCGATACCACCGATGTCCAGAGCCGAGAACACGGTGGTCAGATCGACCTGGAGATTTCGTTCGCTACGCGCTCGCGAGACGAGTCGCGCGGCGAGCAGCGAATCGCCACCCAGCGCGAAGATGTTGTCGCGCAATCCGATCCGCTCAACACCGAGGAGTTCGGTGAGCAGCGAGGTGAGTGCGAGCTCGACTCGCGTTCGCGGCGCGACGTACTCGACGGAGCGGTTCAGTTCGGGCGTGGGAAGCCGCTTCCGATCGAGCTTGCCCGACGGGTTCAACGGGAACTCGTCGAGTCGCATCGCGGCAACCGGGACCATGTGCGAGGGCAGATTCCCGCGGCACCATGCCAGTGCCGCGCTCTCGGTGACGTCGGCGCTCTCGGACCGGACGTACGCGACGAGCACGGGTCCCGCCGCGAGGTCCGTTCGAGGCACCACGGCACTCGCGTCGACTCCGGGCATGGCGTCGAGGACGGCCTCGATCTCGCCCGGCTCGACGCGTTGTCCGCGGATCTTGATCTGGAAGTCGGTCCGTCCCAGGTAGTGCAGAGTCCCATCGTCGGCCCACCTGACCAGATCGCCGGTCCGGTACATCCGGGTGCCCTCGGGCCCGAACGGGTCGGCGACGAATCGTTCGGAGGTCAGCCCTGGACGACCGACGTAACCGTCGGCCAGCTGGACACCGGCGAGGTAGAGCTCACCCGCAACACCGACCGGCACCTGGGCCAGGGCGCCGTCGAGGACATGCACCCGGGTGTTGGCCACCGGCTTGCCGATCGGGACCGGACCGTCGTCGCTGCCCACCGTGCATTCGGTGACGTCGACCGCCGCCTCGGTGGGGCCGTAGAGATTGACCAGGTCGGCGTGTGATCCGGCGATCACCCGCTCGGCGAGATGCCGCGGAAGCGCTTCCCCGGAGGTGAACACGCACCGGACCGTCGACGGCAGAAGCGTCGAGTGCCCCTCGTTCGCCAGTACCTCGGTGTACACGTCGAGCATCGATGGCACGAAGTGCAAGACGGTGATGCCACTCGAGATGATCAACTCGCGCAGGTACGCGGGATCGCGATGCCCGCCCGGCTTGGCGATCACCAGTCGAGCACCCTGTCCGAGCGCCCAGAGCAGCTCCCACACCGATACGTCGAAGGTGAACGGTGTCTTGTAGAGCACGACGTCGTCGGTGGCGAGGCTGTAGTTGTCCTGCATCCACCCGAGCCGGTTGATGACGGCCTCGTGGCTGACCTGGACGCCCTTGGGCACACCGGTCGAGCCGGAGGTGAAGATGACATAGGCGGCAGTTGCCCCGCCGCCCACAGACTCTTGTACCAACTCCCCGGTATCGGGAAGCCCGCTGTCGTCGAACCCGTCTTCTTTGAACCCCTCGTCAGTGAACGCGCACTCGACGAGATAGTCGTCGTCGATCACCAGTCGCGCGCCGACGGTGTCGGCGATGAGCGCGCGGCGCTGGTCGGGCTGCGTCGGGTCGACGGGAACATACGCCGCGCCCAGGGTGAGCACCGCATAGATCGCTACCAGCTGGGCAGGCCCGCGGTCGAGCGAGACGACGACGTGATCGCCCCGGCAGACGCCCGCCGAACGCAGCATGGCCGCGAAGCGCCTCCGCAACTCATCGAACTCCCGGTATGTCCACTGAAGGTCGCCGAACTCGATCGCCGTGGCCGTCGGTGTCTCACCGACCGCTGCCTCGAAACCGTCGAGGAGGTGGGCGGACGGCGCCGGGAGCGGCCGCAGTGGACCGACGCCGAGGTCGAGGAGGCCCGCACGTTCGCCGGAAAGCAGCAGATCGATGTCGCCGATGGGAGTGTCGAGCTGCGCGAAGACGCGATCGAGGAACGCGAGGAAGCGCTCGAGGTGGCCGCGCAGGTCGGCCTCGTCGTAGAGATTGGGGTTGCCGTGCAGGTCGACGCCGATCCGTGCGCCAGGACTCGCCTGGTACAGATTGAGCCGCAGATCTTCGAGGATGCCCGACGACAGGATGTGGTAGTCCACGCTCGCACCGACCAACTCGATGGGCTTGTCGAAGAACATGATGTTCACGATCGGCCCGAACGACGCGGTGTTGGCGTCCTGCAAACCCGCGTCGAGGCGGATGTCCTCGAACCGGTAGCGCTGATGTCGGAGCACACCGGTGAACTCGAGCTGCGCCTGCTCCACGAGGCCGCGCATCGACAGGCGCGTCACGTCGCGAAACCGCACGGGCAGCATATTCGAGAGCATGCCCGCCGCACGCTTGATCTTTGCCGTGGCACGTCCGGTCACCGGAAGGCTGAGAACGACATCGTCGGTTCCCGCCATCCGGGCGAGAAACGCCGAGAATCCGGCGCTCAGCAGCACCGCAGGCGAACTGTTCAGCGACGCTGCAAGACGCTCGATGGTCTGCTGGCGAGCGGCATCGATCTCGGCTGCGGCGACCGCATTGCAGGGCGAAAGTGGAACCGCTGCCGATTGCTGAGCCAGCGTCACTCGCTCTGGTAGGTCGTGGACGCGATCGGCCCAGTATTCGCGGTCGGCCTGGCGGCGGGTTCCTGTCAGATACTTCTGGTCGTCGGCAACCAATTCATCGAGCTTGGCGCCAGGCTTCGAGACGTATTCCGCCCCCGTGACCTCAGCGTTGTAGCGGTTGAGAATCTCGTACACCACGGTCAGTGCCGCGTATCCATCGAGCGCTATGTGATGTGCGCGCACGTACCAGAAAACACGGTCGTCGGCGACGCGGAGAAGTGCGCAAACGACGAGAAGGTCTGACTGCAGATCCATGCTGCCGCGATAATCCGAGTTCATCCAGTCGTGGGCGCTCGCGACCGGATCCAATTCGCCACGAAGGTCGACATAATGAACACCGTTGTCGACCGACTGATCGACAAACTGCATCGGCACACCGTCGACCTCGACGATCCGGGTGAAGGCCATCTCGGTCTCCCTGCCGACCTCCGTGATCACCCGACGGAGCAGTTCGACGTCGAGCGGCCGATCGCCATCGCGGATGTCGATGTACTGCGCGACGGTGACCGAGTAATCAGGAGAGAGGCTTTCCGCGAACCACATGCCGCGCTGAGCGGCCGTCAGCTCGAGTAGCGGACCAGCGAGTCCCGCTTCACGACGATCGTCCGCCGCGTGCTGTTGGCTCATATCCTCACTCCCGGGTTGTCCCGACTCGCCCGATCCCCGCTGGCTACGTCGGCTGGCTGCGGCCGGCCTGCCCTGGAAACCGATCCCGCCATTTACCCGACCTAGTCTCACCCAAGGTGTATTTCCGCGGAAGCAAACGCTCGATAATTCAATCGAAGGAAGTAGTTCAGAAATTATTACCAGGCCGGATAAGGTGACAAAAATACTTTCTCGACATTGATCGCTCGTGCCGACCGCGTCGTTACACATGTCCCCCGAACGGGCTAACTTCCTCGCACATCGAAATCGATTTGAGCAAAACTGGATCAGGTCGACATTCGACATGTAGTCTGCGCTCAATGCGGAATCCGGATCATTTTGGCTGATCCGGCATTCGGTGGTGCACAGGTCACGCCACCACTACAAGATGAGCCGCCACAGGGGAGAGGAGTGCCGAATGGCACACCCGTTCCGCAGACACCTTGCCTCGCCCAGCACAGGGTCGGGCGCTCGGCATCGTGCGGCCCCCGAGGTCGCCATCACCGCCAATGGCCTGCGTAAACGCTTCGGAGACCACACCGCCGTCGAAGGTGACATCTTCGACGTCGAGAAGGGGTCGATCCTGGCGCTCCTCGGGCCGAACGGTGCAGGAAAGACCACCACGGTCAACATGCTGTGCACCCTGCTCAAGCCGGACGACGGGTCGGCGACCGTTGCCGGTCACGACGTCGTGGCCGACGCCGCGGCGGTCAGACGATCCATCATGCTGACGGGCCAGTTCGCCGCACTCGACGAGTCGCTCAGCGGGCGCGCCAACCTTGTCCTCTTCGGCAGGTTGATGGGACTGACGAAGCAGGCCGCGCGAGAGAGAGCCGACGAACTACTCGTCGAATTCGGCCTGACCGACGCCGCCGAGCGCCGCGTCGGAAAGTACTCGGGCGGTATGCGACGTCGAATCGATATCGCTTGCGGCCTGGTCACCCGCCCTGAGGTGGTCTTCCTCGACGAACCGACAACAGGTCTCGACCCGCGCAGCAGGCAGGACGTCTGGCGGCTCGTCTCCGCACTTCGGGATCAGGGCGTCACGATCTTGTTGACCACCCAGTACCTCGAAGAAGCCGATTCCCTCTCTGACCACATCGTGGTGATCGACAAGGGTCGGGTGATTGCTTCTGGAACCGCGGCGGAGCTCAAGGCCGCGACCGGCGCCTCGCACTATCAGGTGACGCCAACCGTTGCGGAGGAACTCGAACCCCTGCTCGCCTGCCTCGGCGATCTCGGCACGACGCGAGCGAGCGCTCAGTCGGACGACACGGCAGGAAGCGACATCGACACGATCGCCGTGTCCGTGCCGGCGCCAGAGGGTGCCGACACCTTGGTCGAGATCGTTCGTCGAACGACGCTCGCGGGAATTCGGTTGTCCGACATAACATTACGACGTCCCAGCCTCGACGAGGTCTTCCTCACGCTCACCGGTCCCGACGCCGTATCCGATGACGATCTACACGAGGAGCACCCGTCCGACCGGAGCGCCAGCGCATGACGCAGGCAGCCCCGAAGAATCTCACCGCGCTCGTCGCTGCGCCCGAGTCGGGAGCCGAGCCGCGCGCCCGTGCACTGACACAACTCTGGGTGCTCGTCGGACGAGGAGTCGCCGGCATCGTCCGCAACGGCGAGTTCATCTTCGCGTTCGTCGCCCCGGTGCTGCTCGCGGTCTGCTTCTATCTGCCACTGCGTTCGATCATGGACGCCGACCCCGGGATGGACTACGCGCAGTTCCTCATGCCGATCATCGCACTCCAGTCGGTGGGCTTCGTCGCGTCCGCCGCCGCCATGCGCGCCGCGAACGACGCGACGAAAGGGGTGCACACCCGCTTCCGTACCCTCCCCATGCGCTCGTGGGTTCCGGTGACCGCACGTCTGGGCACCAACGGGCTGCTGTTGGCCCTCTCGGTCATGTGCGCCACCGCGACCAGTCTCGTCATGGGTTGGCGCCCCCACGGCTCCGCTGCCGACACGATCGGACTCTTCGCCGTTGCACTCGTGGTCGGCATACTCATCGCGGCTGTCGCCGACGCCATCGGTCTGTTGTCCGACAGTCCGGAAGCGACGAGCCAGGCGCTCTCACTCCCGATACTGATTCTGGGCATGATGTCCACCGGCTTCGTTCCCGAGAGCCAGTTCCCCGAGTGGATCGCCCCCTTCGTGCGCAATCAACCGATCTCGCAGTTCGCCACGTCGATGCGCGCGCTCAGCGACGGCAGTGCGACACGGGAGATACTCATGCCGACGGTGTGGTGGTGCATCGGCCTGGCGGTCGCTGCAGTCGTGCTCGGCGCCCTCGGAGCCAGGAAGGCCGCTCGATGACCACCGAGATGCCGGTTGCAACCCCGCGGTCCGAACGGTCGCTGCGCGCATGGGCAACGCAGAGCGGCGCGCTGACATGGCGTCAGGTGTCGGTGATGGTCGGCGACAAGGGGATGCTCGTCCAACTCGTCGTGGTCCCCGTACTCACACTGCTCATGTTCAAGGTGGTGCTCGGCGACGCGCTCGGCGGTGCAACCGGACAGGACAGCTCCTACTCGACGGTGCCGCTGGTCATTCTCGTGAGCGCCATGTTCGGGTCCGTTGCGGCAGGCGTGCGTCTGAACTCCGAACGTGACACAGGATTGTTGACGAGGTTGTACGTTCTGCCGATCCATCGCGCCGCCGACCTCACCTCACGGCTCGGCAGCGAGGTGGTGCGCATCGTCGTCGTGACCGCGCTGCTCCTCGCGATCGGCACCGCCACGGGCTTTCGGATCACCGGCGGTGCGGCCTCGGTCATCGGGATCATTGCTGTCACGCTGATGTTCGGCATCGCCTACGCAACCCTCGTACTCGCGCTCGCGGTGAGCGCAGGACCTGCCGCTCCGCTCGTCCCCCTGCTGTCGTTGATCTCGAGCGTGTTGATGTTCTTCAACTCCGGCTTCTCCCCCATCGACGCCTACCCGGGATGGCTGCAGCCGATCGTCGCGAACCAACCCATGACACCGACGATCGAGGTGATGCGATCACTGGCAAATGGCGAACCGGTGGCGCACAACTTCGTCAAGGTCGCGATCTGGTCGGTCGCGATCATCGCCGTCTGCCTGATTCCGGCGCTGCGCGGCTATCGGCGCGCGGCCACCGCGCACTGACGCACCCGACCCCACAGCACGCTGCCTCGCGCTACCGTCGGATTCATGACAACCGACAAAACCGGAGCCGAAACGAACGTCACCCACCTCGCCGACGAGAACCGCTACCAGATCAGCGTCGACGGTAGGGTCGCAGGCCTCACCGCCTACCGGGACCGCGATCATGACGGCAGCGCCGAGCGCGTTTTCTACCACACCGAAGTCGGCCCCGACTTCGGCGGACGCGGCCTGGCCACGATCCTCGTCCAGGAAGCCCTCGACGACTCGATCGCCGCGGGCAAGCTGATCGTTCCCGTCTGCCCGATGGTCCGACACTTCTTGTCCGAGCATGCCGACTACGCGGAGAAATCCCGAAAGGTCACGCCCGACGACATCAACTGGATTCAGTCAGTGACCACGTAGCCGCAATCGGGTCGAAAGTCCCTGGTCCAGCGCGCGTCGTCGTCCCTATTCTTATTGTGTGAGCGGGGGTGGACGACCGCTCACCGCGACGGTCGAGCTGCTCACCGGCCACCTCTCCGGGTGAGTAGCGGCGCACCGATCACCGACCCGCCTGACCATGTCGTCAGGCGGGTCGAGTCGTTTCTGCGGCACACACACGGCCTCGTCCCACCGCACTCAGAAGAACCGCACAACACACGACCGCACAACACGACAACCGCACAACACGACAACCGCACAACACACAACAATGGCCCGCCCCCGGAAAGGGACGGGCCATTGCCGACTGTGAAGTTGTATGGAGCCGGCTCTTACTTGGCCTTCTCCAGCACCTCGACGAGACGCCAGTGCTTGGTCGCGGACAGCGGGCGGGTCTCCATGATCCGCACGCGGTCGCCGACGCCGGCATCGCCCTTCTCGTCGTGGGCCTTGACCTTGCTCGTGGTGCGGATGATCTTGCCGTACAGCGGGTGGCGCGTACGATCTTCCAGCTCGACCACGATGGTCTTCTGCATCTTGTCGCTGACGACGTAACCGATGCGCTCCTTGCGGCGGTTACGCTCCTGCGTCTGGGTTTCGGTCACCTTCTGGTCCTCACTCATGCGTCATCACCATCCGGTCCCGACGCCAGACCCAGCTCACGCTCGCGCATCACGGTGTAGATACGCGCGATCTCGCGACGCACGGTCCGCAGACGACGGTTGTTGTCGAGCTGGCCGGTGGCCATCTGGAACCGAAGGTTGAACAGCTCTTCCTTCGACTCTTTGAGCCGGTCGACCAGGTCGGTGTCGGTGAGCTCACGAAGCTCAGCCGCTGCAACTCCGAGTGCCATCAGAACTGCTCCTCTCTGGTCACGATCCGGGTCTTGATGGGCAGCTTGTGCTGCGCGCGGCGCAGGGCCTCGCGAGCGGTCTGCTCATCGGGGTAGGTCATTTCGAACAGCACGCGACCCGGCTTGACCGGGGCAACCCACCACTCGGGCGAACCCTTACCGGAACCCATGCGGGTCTCGGCAGGCTTCTTGGTCAGCGGGCGGTCGGGGAAGATGTTGATCCACACCTTGCCGCCACGCTTGATGTGCCGGTTGATGGCGATACGAGCGGACTCGATCTGACGGTTGGTGATGTAGGCGCTCTCCAGAGCCTGGATGCCGAAGTCACCGAACGTCACCTTGGTTCCGCCCTTGGCCTGGCCCTTGAGGCTCGGGTGATGCTGCTTGCGGTGCTTGACCCGACGAGGGATCAACATGCCTCAGCCCTCCTGCTTTTCTGCTCCGGCGCCGGCGCCAGCAGTTGCCTCGGCAGGAGCCTCCGCTGCCCGACCTGCGTCGGTGCTGGTGGCGGTGGTGCCAGAGGCACCGCTGCGGCGAGGACGGCTGGGACGACGCGGACGACGATCCTCGGCTGCCGGCGCGGCTGCGGACAGCTCACGCTTGCCACCGACGATGTCACCCTTGTAGATCCAGACCTTCACACCGATGCGGCCGAAGGTCGTCTTGGCTTCGTAGAGTCCGTAGTCGATGTCGGCGCGCAGCGTATGCAGCGGCACGCGACCTTCGCGGTAGAACTCACTGCGGCTCATTTCTGCACCGCCGAGGCGACCCGAGCACTGGACTCGGATGCCCTTCACGTTCGGCTGACGCATCGCCGACTGGATCGCCTTGCGCATCGCACGACGGAACGCCACGCGGTTGCTCAGCTGCTCCGCAACGCCCTGCGCCACGAGCTGGGCCTCCGACTCCGGGTTCTTGACCTCGAGGATGTTCAGCTGGACCTGCTTACCGGTCAGCTTCTCCAGGTCGCCACGGATGCGGTCGGCCTCGGCGCCACGGCGGCCGATGACGATGCCGGGACGAGCGGTGTGGATGTCGACGCGGACGCGGTCACGCGTGCGCTCGATCTCCACCTTGGCGATGCCTGCGCGCTCGAGCCCCGTCGAGAGGAGCTTGCGGATGGCGACATCTTCCTTCACGTACTCCGCGTACTGCTTGTCGGCGTACCACCGTGAACTCCAGTCGGTGGTGATGCCCAGACGGAAGCCGTGCGGGTTGATTTTCTGGCCCACTGTCAGGCTCCCTTCTTCTTCGGCTGACGCGACCGGCCGCGTGCGGACGATGCCTTCTCGGGAAGACTCTCGACCACAACAGTGATGTGGCTGGTGCGCTTGCGGATACGGAACGCGCGGCCCTGTGCGCGCGGCTGGAACCGCTTGAGCGTGGGGCCCTCGTCGGCGAATGCGGTGGCGACAACGAGCGTCCGGCGATCCAGATCCAGGTTGTTCTCCGCGTTCGCGACAGCGCTGGCGAGAACCTTGTAGACGGGCTCCGACGCCGACTGCGGTGCGAACCGCAGGATGTCGAGCGCCTCGTCGACGTTCTTGCCGCGGACCAGGTCGAGTACACGACGGGCCTTCATCGGCGTCACGCGAACGAACTTGGCCGTGGCCTTCGCGGTGGGATTATCGGTCTGCGTAGTCATTACCGGCGCTTCGCTTTCCGGTCATCCTTGATGTGACCCTTGAAGGTACGGGTGGGGGCGAACTCGCCCAGCTTGTGCCCGACCATGTTGTCCGAGACGAACACCGGGACGTGCTTGCGACCGTCGTGGACGGCGAAGGTGTGACCGATGAAGTCGGGGATGATGGTCGAACGACGCGACCAGGTCTTGATGACCTGCTTGGTGCCTTTTTCGTTCTGCGTGTCCACCTTGGCAAGCAGGTGGTCGTCGACGAACGGGCCCTTCTTGAGGCTGCGTGGCATTCTCTAACTCCCTCCTGTGCTTATCGCTTGTTCTTGCCGGTGCGACGGCGCCGGACGATCAGCTTGTCGCTGGCCTTGTTCTTACGGGTACGGCCCTCAGGCTGTCCCCACGGGCTGACCGGGTGGCGACCACCGGAGGTCTTGCCCTCGCCGCCACCGTGCGGGTGGTCGACCGGGTTCATCACGACACCACGGACGGTCGGGCGCTTGCCCTTCCACCGCATACGGCCGGCCTTACCCCAGTTGATGTTCGACTGCTCGGCGTTGCCGACCTCGCCGACGGTTGCGCGGCAGCGCACGTCGACGCGACGGATCTCGCCCGACGGCATACGGAGGGTCGCGTACGCGCCTTCCTTACCGAGGAGCTGGATCGAAGCGCCCGCGCTGCGAGCCATCTTCGCTCCGCCACCCGGACGCAGCTCAACAGCGTGCACCTGGGTACCGGTCGGGATGTTGCGCAGCGGCAGGTTGTTGCCGGGCTTGATGTCGGCGGCGGGACCGCTCTCCACCACGTCGCCCTGGGACAGACCCTTGGGCGCGATGATGTAGCGCTTCTCGCCGTCCACGAAGTGGAGCAGCGCGATGCGGGCGGTGCGGTTCGGGTCGTACTCGATGTGAGCGACCTTGGCGTTGACGCCGTCCTTGTCGTTACGACGGAAGTCGATCAAGCGGTATGCGCGCTTGTGACCGCCGCCCTTGTGCCGGGTGGTGATCCGGCCGTGTGCGTTACGTCCACCGCGACCGTGCAGCGGACGAACCAGCGACTTCTCGGGGTGGTCGCGAGTGATCTCGGCGAAATCAGCGCCGGACGATCCGCGACGACCCGGGGTCGTCGGCTTGTACTTACGAATAGCCATGAGTTCTCAGTCCTTCTCTGAAGTCCCGGTCAGCCGACCGGTCCTCCGAAGATCTCGATGGGCTTGCTGTCTGCGGTCAACGTGACGATCGCGCGCTTGGTGGACTTGCGCTGGCCGTAGCCTGCGCGGGTGCGCTTGCGCTTGCCCTGGCGGTTCGCGGTGTTGACGCTTGTGACGGTCACATCGAAGATCTGCTCGACGGCGATCTTGATCTGCGTCTTGTTCGAGTCCGGGTGAACCAGGAAGGTGTAGACGTTGTCCTCGATGAGTCCGTACGACTTCTCCGAGATCACCGGCGCCAGGATGATGTCACGCGGGTCAGCCTGCGTAGCCATGCTCAGGCCTCCTCTGTCTCATTGGCGACGGACTTGGCCGTCGACATGTTCTGTGCGATGAACGCGTTGAGCGTCTCGACGCTGAACACCAATTCGTCCGACTCGAGGACGTCGTAGGTGTTGAGCTGATCGGGAGCGATCGGCAGCACGTTCTTCAGGTTCGCAACGCTCTTCCACGCGGTCAGGTCTTCGCGGCCGAGCACGACGAGGAACTTACGTCGGGTGCTCAGTGCCTCCAAGAACTGCCGAGCGCTCTTGGTCGACGGCGCCTGGCCTGCGACGAGCTCGGTGATGACGTGGATGCGCTCGTTGCGAGCACGGTCACTCAGCGCGCCGCGCAGGGCGGCTGCCTTCATCTTCTTGGGGGTGCGCTGGCTGTAGTCGCGCGGCTGCGGGCCGTGCACGGTGCCACCACCGGTGAACTGCGGTGCGCGGGTCGAACCCTGGCGGGCGCGACCGGTGCCCTTCTGGCGGTACGGCTTGGCGCCGCCACCGCTGACCTGTCCACGGGTCTTGGTTGCGTGTGTGCCCTGGCGAGCGGCGGCCTGCTGGGCCACCACGACCTGGTGCATCAGTGCGATGTTCGCGGGTGCGTCGAAGATCTCGGCGGGCAGATCAACGGTTCCGTTGGTCTTGCCGTCGGCGGTCTTGACGTCCAGCGTCAGTTTCGTTGTGGTTTCGGTGCTCACTTGTTCGCACCACCCTTCACAGCGTCACGGACGACCACGATTCCGCCCTTACGGCCGGGGATGGCGCCCTTGATCAACAGCAGACCGGCCTCGGCGTCCACCTTGTGGACGGTGAGGTTCTGCGTGGTCACGGTGTCGTTACCCATGCGACCGGCCATCCGCATGCCCTTGAAGACACGACCCGGGGTGGCGCAGCCACCGATCGAGCCAGGGGCACGGTGCACGCGGTGCGCGCCGTGGCTGGCACCAAGGCCGGAGAAGCCGTGGCGCTTCATCGCGCCGGCAAATCCCTTGCCCTTGGAGGTGCCGGTGACATCCACCAGCGCACCGTCGGCGAAGATCTCGGCGGTCAGTTCCTGACCGACCTCGAACTCGCTGGTGTCGGCGACGCGGATCTCGGCCAGGTGGCGACGCGGCGTGACGCCTGCCTTCGCGAACTGGCCTGCGACCGGCTTGGTCACCTTGCGGGGATCGATCGCACCGTAGGCAAGCTGCACGGCGGTGTAGCCGTCACGCTCGGCGTTACGGAGCTGGGTGATGACGTTCGGGCCTGCCTGAATGACAGTGACCGGAACGACACGGTTGTTCTCGTCGAAAACCTGGGTCATGCCGAGCTTGGTGCCCAGAATGCCCTTGGTCGCGCTCTGATTACTCATGATTTCTCTTCGCCCCCGCCCTACTGGATGTTGACGTCGACACTGGCCGGAAGGTCGATGCGCATGAGCGCGTCGACGGTCTTCGGCGTCGGGTCGAGGATGTCGATGAGTCGCTTGTGAGTACGCATCTCGAAGTGCTCGCGGCTGTCCTTGTACTTATGCGGCGAGCGGATGACGCAGTACACGTTCTTTTCGGTGGGCAACGGCACCGGGCCGACGACGCGTGCACCCGTACGGGTCACGGTCTCCACGATCTTGCGCGCCGAAGCGTCGATCGCCTCGTGGTCGTAGGCCTTGAGCCTGATGCGGATCTTTTGTCCCGCCACGCTGTGTCCTCTTCCGTCAGTTGTTCTCGACAGACAAACACCGCGCACCTGGGGCCGACACCGGCCGGCGGGCACATAGATCTCCGCGTGAGTCGGGGATCGACGCTGTTCATCTGTCGTTGTACGTTGGCTCGTCGCTGGTACGAGCCGGTGTGCTCCGGCACCCGCGGTCGGGCGTGTCGTGTCCGTGAACCGGATTCGGCGCACGCGTTACACGCCCTTGGTCCCGAACTCGGGGGCCTTGGGAGTCATTCACCCGATCGGGGCCGCGGTGAAACCACGTCCGCCGGTCAAGGCAACCCGACAAGTATGCACCAGGTCGGGGCCTCGATTCAAATCCAGGTCGGGGCCAGCGGATTGTCTCACTGAGAACATGCGACGATACCCATCTACTTCCCTACTTCTCACCGACCGATTGGGAAACCGTGGACATCAGGCTCGACGACCCGACCGCCCCCTACGTCGCCGACCTTCTCGAGCATCATCTCCGTGAGCTGCGGTCGGTGATGTCGGAGTACGCCTTCGCCCTCGACGCCTCCGGCCTGTCGGCTCCTGGCGTCAGCTTCTGGACAACATGGACCGGCGAACCGGACGACCGACAACTCGCAGGATTCGTCGCCCTCAAAGAGCTGGACTCGACGCACGGCGAGGTGAAATCGATGCGCGCCGCTCCAACGGCACGCGGTACCGGCGTCGGCCGCGCGCTGCTGACTCATGTCATCGACGAGGCCCGTCGACGCGGGTACCGGCGGGTGAGTCTGGAAACCGGCACAGCGGAGCTGCACATTCCGGCGATCTCGCTGTACCGCAGTGCCGGGTTCGTGTCGTGCCCGCCGTTCGCCGACTACCAGGAGAGTCCGCACAACCAGTTCATGACGCTCTTGCTATAGCCAGTCCGTGCTCACCCAGCTCGATCCGCCGGCGGTGTGACATTTCCGAATCAATCGAGTCGGAATGTCGCCACGGGCGGTCCGAATCCGCGACACATGATTAGCGTGGACGCAGGGACATCCACATCCGGCCCGCCCAGCCCTCGGGTCGATGACAGGTCCGCACATGAGTACGGTCATCCCCCCGCGCGCCGACAAACCCCCACACTCTGGCAAAGCCGTCGGAACGCCACGCGCCGTCACGCCCATGCCGACGTCGAAACGTCCGCGTCCGAGCAACGTCACCCTCAAGGTGACCATGGCGCTGACCGGCACGGTGTTCGCACTGTTCGTGCTGGTTCACATGATCGGCAATCTGAAGGTCTACACCGGCCCCGGCCACTTCGACGACTACGCGCACTGGCTGCGCACCCTGCTCGAACCCCTTCTCCCCTACGAGGGGATGTTGTGGATCTTCCGCGCGGTCCTCGCGCTCTGCCTGGTACTGCACGTCGGAGCGTCGTTCATTCTGATCGGGCGCTC
This sequence comes from Gordonia sp. 852002-10350_SCH5691597, assembly GCF_001665715.1. Lineage (NCBI taxonomy): Bacteria > Bacillati > Actinomycetota > Actinomycetes > Mycobacteriales > Gordoniaceae > Gordonia > Gordonia sp. 852002-10350_SCH5691597. Next base: position 30,957 of record NZ_LZMO01000177.1, on the reverse strand, counting down.
CCACAAGGCCAAGGGCCGCTTCCGGCGGAAGGGCATGAGCATCAAACGACTCCCCGCGACACTGATGCCCTACACGGGGCTGGTCCTACTGATCTTCATCGTCTTCCACATCCTCGACCTGACGACCGGGACCCGACCTGCGGCCAGCGACCACTTCGTGTCGACCACCGAGACCAGCTCGCACGCCTATCACAATCTCGTCGAGAGTCTGCAGCGCTGGCCGGTGGCCGCGTTTTACATCCTGGTGATGGTGCTCCTCGGCACGCATCTCGTGCACGGCCTGTGGAGCGTCGTCAACGACCTCGGCGCAACCGGGCACCGCACTCGACGCCTCGGCGCTCTCGTCGCGCTCGTCGTCGCGGCCGCGGTGATGATCGGCAACATCTCGATTCCCATCGCCGTTCTGGCGGGATTGGTGAGCTGACGATGACGCACACCGCACCCGACGCCGCGACGTCTGATCTCAGGGCCGACCGCGACGACCGTCGCCTGATCGGCACCGACGACCGTCGCGTGATCGGCACCGACGACCGTCGCCGCATCGGCACCGACCTGACCGGCGGAGTCCCCGACGGCGACCCGGCAACCGCGTGGCAGCGTCGACGCGACGCCTACAAGCTCGTCGGCCCGCTCAATCGGCGCAAGTTCACCGTGATCGTGGTGGGTACCGGCCTGGCCGGAGCCGGATGTGCCGCCGCTCTGGGCGAACTCGGCTACAACGTGTCGTCGTTCACCTTCCACGACGCCCCGCGGCGAGCCCACAGCGTTGCCGCGCAGGGCGGCATCAATGCCGCACGCGCACGCAAGGTCGACAACGACTCAGTGCACCGATTCGTCGTCGATACCGTCAAGGGTGGCGATTTCCGCGGCCGTGAGGCCGATGCCTTCCGCCTCGCGGAGGAGTCGGTGCGGGTCATCGATCACCTCAACGCCATCGGCGCACCCTTCGCCCGCGAGTACGGCGGATCGTTGGCCACCCGCAGCTTCGGCGGGGTGCAGGTGTCGCGCACCTACTACACGCGCGGCCAGACCGGCCAGCAGTTGCAGGTCGCGGCGTCGCAGGCGTTGCTCCGCCAGGTCGCGGCGGGCACCGTCACCCTTCACACCCGCCAGGAGATGCTCGATCTGATCGTGGCAGACGGCCGCGCACAGGGCATCGTCGTCCGCGACCTGGTGACCGGCGAGATCACCGCGCAGACCGCGCACGCCGTCGTGCTCGCGACCGGCGGGTACGGCACCGTCTACTTCCAGTCGACGCTGGCGCGCAACTGCAACGCGACGGCGTCGTGGCGGGCCCATCGTCGCGGTGCGCTGCTGGCATCGCCGTCGTTCATCCAGTTCCACCCGACCGCGCTGCCGGTCAGTGCCGAGTGGCAGTCCAAGACGACGCTCATGAGCGAGTCGCTACGCAACGACGGCCGCATCTGGGTTCCGAAGAAGGAGCACGACGACCGCGCTCCCGGTGACATTCCCGACGCCGAGCGCGACTACTACCTCGAACGCCGCTACCCCGCCTACGGCAACCTCACCCCGCGCGACGTCGCGTCGCGGGCGGCCGTGACCGAGATCAACAGCGGGCACGGGGTGGGGCCGCTGCACAACAGCGTCTACCTCGACTTCGCCGACGCCCTTGCGCGCCTTGGCAAATCGACCATCTCCGAGCGCTACGGCAATCTCTTCTCGATGTACCGCGACGCCACCGGCGAAGACCCCTACGAAGTCCCGATGCGTATCGCGCCCGCGGCTCACTTCACCATGGGCGGACTCTGGTCGGACTTCGACCAGATGTCGTCGATCCCAGGCCTTTTCGTCGGCGGAGAGGTGGGATGGGGCTATCACGGCGCCAACCGCCTCGGCGCCAACTCGCTGCTGTCGGCATGCGTCGACGGCTGGTTCACTCTCCCCTACTCCGTGCCGAATTACCTTGCGCCACTGCTCGGACAGGAACCGCTGCCACTCGATCACGAGGCTGTGCAGCACGCGGTCACATCGGTGCGTGATCGGATATCCCGGCTGATCGCGGTCGACGGAACCACCGGCCCGGATCGCTTCCACCGCAGGCTCGGCGAGATCCTCTATCGCGGCTGCGGCGTCATGCGCAGCGCCGACTCGTTGACGACGGCCATCGCCGAGATCCGCGAGCTGCGCGACGAATTCTGGTCCGACGTACGGGTTGTCGGCAGCGGCGCGCAGTTCAATCAGGAACTCGAACGGGCGGGCCGCGTCGCCGATTTCATGGAACTCGCCGAACTGATGTGCCTCGACGCGCTCGATCGCGACGAGTCGTGCGGCGCGCACTTCCGCGTCGAACACCAGACCGCGCAGGGTGAGGCGCTACGCGACGACGAGCATTGGACCTTCGCCTCCGCGTGGGAGACCACGCCAACCGGGGAGCAGATCCGCCACCGCGAACCACTCGAGTTCAGCGCGGTGCCATTGCAGACACGAAACTACAAGTGAGACTTGATCAGTGAGGATGCCGGCATGAGAATCACCATCGAAGCCTGGCGGCAGGCCGACGCCGACGACGACGGACGCTTCGAGAGCTACGTGGTCGACGACGCGACGGCCGAGATGTCGCTGCTCGACGTCCTCGACCGCCTCAACGATCATCTCGTCGACGCGGGCGAGCAACCCATCGCCTTCGACTCCGACTGCCGCGAGGGTGTGTGCGGCGCATGCGGAATGATGGTGAACGGCCGCCCACATGGCCCGACACCCAACACGCCGTCGTGTCGGCAACACCTCCGACACTTCGACGGCGCGACGCACCTGCGCCTGGAACCGTTGCGCGCGAGCAGTTTTCCGGTCATCCGCGACCTCGTCGTCGACCGGTCCGCACTCGACAGGGTGATCGAGGCGGGCGGGCACGTCGCGGTTGCGGCGGGTCAGGCCCCCGATGCCGACGCCGAACTCGTCGACCACAACACCAGCGAGAAGGCCCTCGACTACGCGGCCTGCATCGGCTGCGGCGCATGTGTTGCCGCCTGCCCCAACGGTGCCGCACATCTGTTCGCGGGCGCCAAACTGCTCCATCTGGCCGCACTGACCCAGAGCAAACAGGAGCGTGGCAGGCGGGCGCACGCGATCACCGGGCAGATGGAACAGGACTTCGGCCCGTGCTCCACCTACGGGGAGTGTGCCGACGTCTGCCCGGCCGGGATTCCGCTCGACGCCGTCGCCGGGGTCAACCGCGAGGCGTTGCGATTCGGATTGCGCCGCAAGGCGAATTGAGTGTCACCAGATCCCGATGAGCTTCACCAGATGCCGACGAGCTTCATCCAGGGCGCACCGATCGCGGTCCAGATGATGATGTTGACCACCGACATCAGGAAGCCGACGCGGAACCACTCACTGGTCTTGATGTAGCCCGACCCGTACATGACACCTGCCGGACCGGACGAGTAGTGCGCCAATCCGCCGAACAGGCTGCCGATGAAACCGAAGACCAGCGCACTGAACAGCGGCGGCGCTCCGGTGGCGACCGCCGCACCGAGGAACACGGCGTACATCGCGACGATCTGCGCGGTGTTCGACGCGAACAGATAGTGCACGTAGAAGTAGACGAGCGTGAGGACGGCGAACGCCACCAACCACGGCAGGCCGTCGACGCTGGACGCCACCTTGTCGCCGACCCAGTCGATCACCTTGAGCTTGCGGAGTTCGTCGGCCATCGCGACGAGCACACCGAAGAAGATCAGCGTCTGCCACGCTCCGGTGTCGGTGACGATGTCCTTCCACGTCAGCACGCCGGTGACGAGAAGAATCGCGATGCCCGCGAAGGCCGTCGTCGTCGCGTCGACGTTCAGTTGTTTGCCAAGACACCACAGGACGAGCAGCAGCACGAACGTGGCAGCGAGAATCCACTCGTTGCGCGACATCGAGCCGCTCTTCTTCAATTCGTCGCGCGCGAGGGCGGGGGCCTCCGGTGTCTTCTTGAGCGTCGGCGCGTAGATCTTCGACATCACCCACGGCGTCGCGACGAGGCTGACGAGACCGGGAACGATCGCGGCGAGGGCCCAGTTGCCCCAGGTGATCTCGATCTTCATCTTCTCCGCGGCCTCCTGGGCCAGCGGATTTCCCGCCATCGCGGTGAGGAACATGGCGGAGGTGACCACGTTGACCTGCAGCGCCGTCAGCATCAGGTAGGCGCCGAGTTTGCGCCGCGAGGCATCGGTCTTCGGCGTCGAGTCGACGAGTTCGGCGAGCGATCGCACGATCGGGTAGATCACTCCGCCCGCGCGTGCGGTGTTCGACGGCGTCGCGGGGGCAAGGATGAGATCGGCGATCCCCATCCCGTACGCCAACCCGAGACTCGACTTGCCTATTGCGCGCACGAAGATCAGCGCGACACGACGCCCGAGACCCGTGACGATGAACGCTTCGGCGATGAAGAACGACGCGACGATGAGCCAGATCGTCGCGTTCGAGAAGCCCGCGAGCGCTTCTTTGGGCGTCATCGTCTTGGTGACCATTGCCAGCGCGAGTCCGATGATCGCCACCGAACCCGTCGGCAGCGGCTGCAGGATCAGTCCCAGGATCGTCGCGACGAAGATCCCGAGCATGTGCATGCCGTTGGCGTCGACGCCTGCCGGAGCCGGGATGAAGTAGATGATCACGCCGACGATCAGCGGAATACCGCCGCGCCCCCACGTCGGGCTGAGATGGAAATGGTGCGGGTGGTCAGCGTGGTCGGCGCTCGACGTCGGGCTGTCCGAATCGCCGTGGTCGGTCGCATCGGACTGCTCGGTCGAACTGGGCTGGTCGGTCGACTCCGGGTGATCTGAGGGCGGTGGGTCCTTCTCGGAAGGAGGCGTCACCCCATCAAGGTTCCTCGCCCGAGTAGCATCCGGGCAATGTCCGACGCCAAATCGTCATCAACGCCAACGTCCGTGACCCGCGCTGCTCTCTCGCCCACCTACGCACTGCGCCAAAAACTTCCCGACAACGCGCTCGGAAAAGCGCTCTTCTCCCTCGGGATGTCGGTGCGCGTGCCGTACTTCGGCACAATCCTGCCGTTCGTCGACGAGATGCGGCCCGGATACTGCAAGGTCACCGCACCCAAGTGGTTCGGCGTCTACAACCACATCCACACCTTCCACGCCATCGCGGCATGTAACCTCGCCGAGGTTGCGATGGGCATGCTGATGGAGGCGACGACACCGACGACGCATCGGTGGATTCCGAAGGGAATGACCGCCGACTACCTGACCAAGGCGACCACCCGCCTGTCGGCCGTCGCCACGCTCGCCGAACCCGTCGACTTCGCCGCCATCGACTCCGGACGTGATGTGGTGGTGTCGATCTCGATCACCGACACGCAGGGCGTCGAGGTCGTCCACTGCGAGATCACCACCTGGGTCACGCCGACCACGTGACCTGGCGCGCCGCACTCGCCCTGCCGGGCCCTGGCGAAACTCCTAGGCTGAACAAGTCAAGCAACCGAGAGGACTGACTACATGTGTGGCATCTGCGGTGAAATCCGGTTCGACGGCTCGGCGCCCGACGCCTCCGCCGTCGACACCATGACCTGCTCGATGACCCGTCGCGGTCCCGACGGTTCAGGACTGTTCGTGAAGGGGTCGGTGGCCCTCGGGCATCGACGGCTCAAGATCATCGACCTGTCCGAACGCGGCGCGCAGCCGATGGTCGACTCCGAACTCGGCCTCGCGATGGTGTTCAACGGTTGCATCTACAACTACAAGGAACTGCGCGCAGAACTCGAGGACAAGGGCTACCGCTTCTTCTCCCACGCCGACAGTGAAGTGATCATCAAGGCGTTTCACGCCTGGGGCACCGACTGCGTCGATCACCTCATCGGGATGTTCGCGTTCGCCGTCGTCGACACCGACTCCGGTGTGGTGACCCTCGCGCGCGACCGGCTGGGAATCAAACCGCTCTATCTCTCGGAGACTCCCGGACGGCTGCGATTCGCGTCGTCGTTGCAGGCACTCCTGCGCGCGGGCGATGTCGACACGACGCTCGATCGTGTTGCGCTGCATCACTATTTCAGCTTCCACGCCGTGGTTCCCGCACCCCACACCATCTACAACGGTGTGCGCAAGTTGCCGCCAGCCACCGTGCGCGTCATCCAGCCCGACGGGCGCAGCACCGAACGCCGTTACTGGGAACCGGTTTTCGCGCCCGATCCCAGCCGTGCCGACTGGGACGCGGTGCGCTGGCAGGACGAATTGATGGATTCGCTGCGCACCTCGGTTCGACGTCGCATGGTCGCCGACGTCCCCGTCGGTGTGCTGCTCTCCGGCGGAATCGATTCGTCGTTGGTCGTGGCGCTGCTCGCCGAGCAGGGGCAGAAGGATCTCGCGACATTCAGCATCGGATTCGATTCCGCGGGAGGCGAATCCGGCGACGAGTACGCCTACTCCGACCTCATCGCCGACACCTTCGGCACCGATCACCACAAGATCCACATCGGCACCGATCGCCTCCTGCCCGCCGTGCCCGACACCATCGCGGCCATGAGCGAGCCCATGATCAGCCACGACTGCGTCGCCTTCTATCTCCTGTCGCAGGAGGTCAGTAAGTCGATCAAGGTGGTGCAGTCGGGGCAGGGCGCCGACGAGATCCTCGGCGGCTACTCGTGGTATCCCCCGCTGCAGGGAATCGCACGCGAAGAGACAACCAAGGCCTACCGCGAGGTCTTCTTCGACCGCTCGCACGCCGATATCCTGGCACTGCTCAACGATCAGTACCTGCTCGGCGACAGCAACTACGACCCCAGTTGGGAGTTCGCACTCGCGCACCAATCGGCCCCCGGCGCCGATTCAGCCGTCGACGCAGCGTTGCGTCTCGACACCACCGTCATGCTGGTCGACGACCCGGTGAAACGAGTCGACACGATGACGATGGCGTGGGGTCTCGAAGCACGTGTGCCGTTCCTCGACCATCAATTCGTCGAGCTCGCCGCGACATGCCCGCCCGACCTCAAGCTGAATCCGAGTGGCAAAGGGGTGCTCAAGGAGGCATCTCGAAAGTTGTTGCCCGCAGCGGTGATCGACCGCACCAAGGGCTACTTCCCCGTCCCCGGCATCCGCCACCTCGAGGGCGGCGTACTCGATCTCGTCACCGACACCCTGCGCGCGCAGTCGGCGAAAGACCGTGCCCTGTATCGGCCCGAGACCCTAGACCGGTTGTTTGCCGATCCCAACGGCACGCGCACCACGCTCGATTCCAACGAGTTGTGGCAGCTTGCCGTACTCGAAATGTGGCTGCAGACCATGGAAGACATCACCCCAAGGTGAGCGCGGACGACATCACGGACACCGGAATCGTCGACGAACAGGTCGCCGAGACCACTCTCGTCAACTTCGATGATCGCGGGTGGCACACCTACGGGCCGTCGGTCTCGCCGGACGGCCGGGCGTTCGCCTACATCGTCGACGACGGCGCAGGGTATCCGCGTGCGGCACAGCGTGTGTTGTCGCCCGAGGGTGTCGGCGAGCTGCGCTGGGTCAGCGTTCCCGCAACCGGCCCCGTCCGCAAGCTCGTGCACTCGATGGACGGCGAATGGCTCGCCGTCGAGTTGGCGCCGAGTGGCGGTGAGCACCACCAGGTCTGGGTCGTCACCACTGATCCCGACGACAACAGGTCGCATCGCATCGGGAGCAACCGCCAGGAGACCGAATCCGACTGGTCGAACAGGGCGACCCTCGGTTCGCGACGTTCGTTCGGAACGGTCTCGCTCGTCGGCTGGGACACCGATTGGGTTCTGATCACCGCGACGACCCCCGATGGCACGGCGTATTCGGTTCGCGCACATCCGGGAACGGGCGCGACCGAGATACTCGATGTCCGCGTCGGCGGCGAGTTGATCGACTCCTGGAAGGGTGCTGCGCTCCTTCGCGTCGGCCCGCGCGGATACCGCGATATGCTGCTGCTGCGCCGCAACGACGCAGAGGACAACACCGGCTCGGACGAGATGTCGATGTCGACCATCCTGCCCAACGATCCCGGCTCGGTGACCGATCAGGGCTACATCCTCGACCAGGGATTCGACCACCCGTCGCTCGTGTTCGTCGGCCCCCCACAGGATTCCAGCCGCGATCTCGACAGCGTGCAGGCCTTGGTGACGAGCGATTTCGACGCCAAGTTCCCCCGCCTGCTCGGCGTCGAGGTCTCCAAGACCGGAAAGCGTTTCCGTGTCCTCGCCCAGCGCGCAGGCGCGGGACTCGACGAGTTCGCGGTCAGTAACGACCAGTCGACGGTCGCGATGCTCTGGAACGTGGGCGGCCGAAGCGAACTGCAGATCCTCACACTGCCGGATCAGACTCTGCACGAACCGATCCCACTGCCCGGCGACGTCGCGTCGGATCTGTCGATCAGTGCCGCCGGAACCATTGTCGCGCTGACCATTTCGTGCCCACAGCACTCACCGCTCGTCCATCTCGTGCACACGCCGACATCCACCGTGACCCCGATCCGCGACGACGTCGTCACCGGCACCGGACCGTCGTCGGCGCTGCGTCCGGAGTACCGCGAGTTCTCCGCGCGCGACGGGATGCCCTTGTCCGGCTGGCTGTACCGCGCCAAGAGTACCGACGTCGGCCCGCCGCCGTGTCTGCTGTACTTCCACGGCGGCCCCGAGGCCGAAACCCGTCCCGACTACCAGTTCCTGTTCGGACCACTCGTCGACGCCGGGATCTCGGTGTTCGCACCCAATGTGCGCGGGTCCTCGGGTTACGGTCGTCTCTTCTCGCACGCCGACGACCGGTACGGACGGTACGCGGGCATCGACGACGCGGCCGACTGTGCGGCGCATGTGTGTTCGTCCGGCGTTGCCGATCCCGACCGCCTCTACGTCTCGGGACGCTCCTACGGCGGTTACCTCACGTTGGCGGCGTTGACTTTTCATCCAGAAGTGTTCGCCGCGGGCATCGCGATCTGCGGCATGAGCGACCTCGAGTCGTTCTTCCGGAACACCGAACCGTGGATCGCCGTCGCGGCGTACACCAAGTACGGGCACCCCGAATCCGATCGCGAACTACTCCGCGATCTCTCCCCGATCCATCGCATCGACGACATCACCGCGCCGCTGCTGGTGGTCCACGGCGCACACGACACCAACGTGCCGGTCAGCGAGTCCCAACAGATGGTCGACGAGTTGCGTGCCCGCGGCGGGATCGCCGAACTTCTGATGTTCGACGACGAGGGCCACGAGATCGTCAAGCGCCACAATCAGCAGCGACTCACCGAAGCTGTGGCGCAATGGATCACACGTCACCCCTCTGCGGCGTCAGCACATCGGGAAGTTCGAGACCGCAAGCAGGGGCACGTGCACCATGAGTAGCAAGATGACCAACCGCCTGCTCGTCCAGCTCGCCGAGACCCGGTCGGGTAACGATCGCGCCAACGTGCTCGAGGAACTGCGTCGACTCATTCTCTCCGGCGGCGCTCCCCCCGGAACTCAGATCATGCTCGCCGACATCGCCGACGCGTTCGGGGTCAGCGCGATCCCCGTCCGTGAAGCACTGAAAACCCTTGTCGGCGAAGGCCTCGTCGACCACCAGCGCAATTCGGGATACCACGTCAGCCAACTGTCCCTTGCCGAACTCAAGGAGATCTACTTCGTTCGCGGCGTACTCGAGCAGGCCGCTCTCGCCCGATCCGTCTCGAACATCACGGATGCCCAGATCGCTGCGGCCACCGAGTTTCACCAGGAACTCCTGACCGCAACGAAGTTCAATGACGGCAAGGCCTTTCACGACGTGTCGCGGCGGTTCCACACCACTCTGACCGCCCCGTGCGCGATGCCGCGTCTACTCAACATGTTCGACGCGACGTGGAACCTCACCGAACCGTTCCAGGTGATGCGGTCCGTCGACTCCCCGACCCAGGCGAAGCTGAATTCCGACCACGCCGACCTTCTCGCCGCCTTCACCGCCCGGGATACATCGGCCGTCCTCGCCGCCGCGGGTGTTCATCACGCCCGGCTCGAAGAAGCGATCATCGAGACCAGCGAATCACTCCGCGTGCGCCCGGATCTCGGCTGACGGAGCGTTCCGCGATGTCGACTCGGCATCCGGGTTCGCCTCATGATCGGATGCCGCGACGGAGATGTCGGAGGTGGCCGACGCGGCGTCGTGAGTAGAGGCCGCGCGCGGAAAGGCAAGGCGTACCGACAGATACGCGAACACCGGTCCCAGGAAGTTCATCGCGACCACCGACACCCACGCGGCCCAGGGATTTCCCGCGTCGAACCCGAACCCGCCGAAGAAGGTCGCAAAGTACGACGCGAACCCGAGGAACATGCCCGGGATCAACGCGAGCGCCGCGATCCTTCCGGAGAACATCAATGCCGAATTGACCACGAAGATGATGACAGCCAGCACGAGGTTCTGCGCAAACCGTCCCTCCCCGGCGATCGTGCCGATGTGCGTATCGATGAGCACGATGACGAGCGCGAACGTCGACCCCACCGGCATCGTCAGCCACAATCGTTTTGCATTCGCCCAGGATGGGCCGCCGAGCAGGAACGTTCCGGCCCAACCGATGAAGATCGCCCACGGCGGTAAGTTGAGCGCGGTCCCGCCGATGAACGCGGTCAGACCCGCGAGGATGGACGCGACGATCTCGTGGGGAATGCGGTCACGCATGGACAACCTCCAGTAGTTCGGTGGATCGGGTGGTACGGGCGACGACGCGTCCGTCTTTGATGACAAAACAGCGGTCCGGACGATCAAGTAGCGCGTCGGCGACACTGTGTGTCGACAGCACAACGAGATCCGCTCGCCGGCCAGGCGCGATCCCGTACCGGTCGGCGATACCGACGATGTCGGCGGCGGAGTAGGTGGCCATGTTCAGCACCCTGGCGAGATCGTCGGGACCGGACAGATGCGAGATCTGCGCGAGAAACAGTCCGATGTCGAGCAGATCGGCATTTCCGTAGGGCGTGAAGGCGTTGCGCACGTTGTTCGACGAGAAGGCGCATTGCACACCCGCTTCCCACAGATCGCGCACCGGAACCACACCTCGTCGAATGTTGTGGGTGTCGGTGCGCCCGCCGAGGTGAATGTCGGTGGCCGGCAGGGGAACCACCGCGACGCCCGACGCCGCGAGGTCGGCGAGCACGGCGCGACGCTCACTGACGGGCAGGCCCGCCAACGACGTCATGTGCCCCACCGCGACCCGCCCCGCCATACCGCGGTCTGCGGTGACCGCGGCGATCCGTGCGGCCAGACCGAAACGCGGATCGGACGCGTCGTCGGCGAAGTCGGCGTGCATGTCGACTCTTACCCCGAACTCCTCGGCGAGGTCGAAGACCATGTCGATGTGGCGGTGGCAGTCGGCGACGTCGGCTTCGTTGTAGGTACACCCGCCCACCACATCGGCGCCGCGGCGCAGCGCTTCACGCATCAGGTCGATGGTGCCGGGCGCCTTGAGAATTCCCTCCTGTGGAAAGGCGACGATCTGCAGATCGATGCGCCCGCGATACTCGTCGCGCAGCTCGAGCAGGACCTCGACGCCAAGCAGTCCGATGATCGGGTCCACATCGGGATGAGCCCGAATCAGGCTGGTGCCGTTGATGATCGCCTGATCGATCACCTGCCGTGCACGGTCGGCGACAGCATCCGGGGTGAAGCGACGTTTGAGCGCGCCGGTCACCGAGATCGCACCCGCGAGCGTGCCGTCCCGGTTGGGTTCCTCCTTGTCGAGGAGCGCCTTGTCGAGGTGCATGTGCGATTCGATCAGGCCCGGAATCACCACGCGGCCCGCACATTCGATTGTCTCGACTGCCACGGCCGTGCTCTGCGAACAGATCTCGCGAATGTGCCCGTCGTCGATCTCGATGTCGACGAGTGGGCCATCGTCAGACAACCGTGCGTCGCGCAGAACCAGGTCCATGTGGTCGCTCCTTCGGTGGTTCGACGCCGCGTCCCACGGCGTCGAGATCTGTCTTCACCTTCGGTCGGAGTTGTTTCCTCGCACTGCACGAGCCGTAACGCATCGGTTAAAGTTGGTCATACCAAGAGACCAAGATCCGCCGAAAACGAGGAGAGAGCATGCTGCGTCGCGGACACACACTCAGTGCCAGCACTGCCGCCTACCTGGAGAAAATGGTGGTCGACGACCTCTCCCCCGGCGACAAGCTGCCGCCCGAGCGCGTACTGGCCGAAAACCTCGAAGTCTCGCGCACCACGATCCGCGAAGCACTCAGCGACCTCGAGCAACGCAGACTCGTCACCCGCACACCCGGACGCGGCACGGTCGTCGCGCCCCGCTCGGCCAACGCCACAGCACTGTTGGAGACGATGAGCGCCGACGCGGAGGAAGATCACGTCGCCGAACTACGCATGCTGATCGAACCGCAGGTCGCCGGCCTCGCAGCCGACCGGGCAACGGCGTCGGATCTCGTTGCGCTCGAATCCATCCTGGCGTCGACCCACACCGGCCTCAATCCCACCGAATCGCTGGCTCAGGATGTCGCCTTCCACATGCAACTCGCACGCGCCGCACGCAACCCGCTGCTGGTGTCGCTGTGCCAACTCAGTGCGGGGTGGGTTCAGACGGTTCGCGCGCGCTCGCACGCCACCCGCGAAGGTCGACGCAACTCCTACAACGGCCACCGGGACATCCTCGAGGCCGTACGCGCCAACGACCATCATCAAGCCGTCGCCGCCATGACCGCACACCTCGAAGAAGTCGTCCGACTCGTCGAACGGAGCAATCAGTGACCATTCACAATGCCGGGACCATTCAAAACTCCGGGACCACCCGCACCGCAAGTGACAACGTCATTCTCCCAGCGGGTTCCGGTCCGATCATCGGCGATGACTACCTGGCCTGCCGGCACGACGACGTGTTCTGGGGCGATCTGCCCTGTGCTACCGACACCGCCATCATGTCGATCGACCCGGGAACCAGCGTCACGATCGACACCCTCAGCCACGAAGGCATTCTCGCCGACCAGGGGCGCGATCCCCGTGGCTTCTTCGGCGCACACGGCGTCGATCCCGACATGGTGCTCGACGAGGCAGTCGCCCTGTGCGCCTCCGACCGCACGCATGTCCAGGGCGTCGACGGACCGCATGTCGTGACCGGACCCATCGAGGTGCGTGGCGCTCAGCCCGGTGATCTTCTCGCGATGACCGTCGTGGAGACCAGGCGTCGGGTCCCCTACGGCGTCGTGTCGAATCGTCACGGTCGCGGTTCGCTGCCGGGTGAGTATCCGCTCGGCGGTGCGACGTACAGCGCATTCGTCTCGGTGGAAGGCGAGGGCAATGAGGCCCGCGGAGTCCTTCCCCTATCGGCCTCGAATCCGCAACTGGCCGCACGCTTTCCGCTTGCCCCGTTCCTGGGCATCATGGGCGTTGCCACGGCAGGCACCGTGCGGCCCAACTCGATTCAGCCAGGCCCGCACGGCGGCAACCTCGACATCACGCTCCTGACCGAGGGTGCGACCCTCTATCTGCCGGTGCAGGTTCCCGGAGCGCTCGCGTATGTCGGTGACCCCCACTTCGCGCAGGGCGACGGCGAGGTCGCCCTGACCGCGCTGGAAGCGTCGCTACGGGCAACCATCCGATTCGACGTCATCGGCGCCTCCGAGGTCGCCGCACGCTTTGGCGACCTCGTGGCCCCGGTCGCCGAAACCCGTGAGTTCTTGATCCCGACCGGCCTCGACCCCGACCTCGATGTCGCCGTGCAGAATTGCGTCCGGTCCGCGATCTCGCTGCTGGGAGTGCGATACGGCATGGACCCGGCGCAGGCTCTCGCCTATCTCAGCGCCGCAACGGATTTCAACATCTCCCAGGTCGTCGACCTCGTGAAGGGCGTGCACGCGCGGATTCGACGATCGGATTTCGCGCAGTGACCGCACCCGACGACCTCGGCGCCGTCGTACGTCGTTTCTGGGCAGCGGCGGCAGGAGACGACCGCACTGCACTGCACCGGTTCCTGTGTGCCGACGTCACCTGTGTCGCAGGGCCGGGGGTGCTTCACGGCGTCGCCGACACGCTGCGTTCGGGCGCGCTCACACACGCCATCGACAGCTTGCGTGATGTTCAGATCCACACTCGTGCAACCGATCTCGGAGAAGCGCTCGTCGTCTACGACGTACCCGACGGGGGCAGGGCCGTGCAGTCACAGCTGTGGCGACGCGACGACACGACCTGGCGGCTCGCCTCGGTCCACGCGAGCACGCCGCGTCGCGGGTTCGATTCGACGGTGTGGCGAGTCGTCGGCGATCCCCTCGTCGCGTCGAGCGCACCGGGACCGTTGGCCGGGACGACGGTCGCCGTCAAAGACGTTTTCGCGGTGGCCGGTTTCCCCACCGGCGGCGGGGTACCCGCCTATGAACGATCGGCCCCGATCGCCACCGAGCACGCCACAGCCGTTGCACGGCTGCTGAACTCGGGTGCACACCTTCGCGGCATCGCCCGCACCGACCAGTTCGCCTACTCGATGGCGGGCGACAACCCGCACCACGGCACACCTCCCAACGCCGCGGTCCCGGCAGCGCTTCCCGGTGGCTCGTCGAGCGGCCCCGCAAGCGCCGTCGCACACGGCGACGCCGACCTCGGGCTCGCGACCGACACCGCCGGGTCGATCCGCACCCCCGCGTCGTATCAGGGTCTGTGGGGCCTGCGCTCGACGCACGGGTCCGTCTCCACGCGCGGGTTGTTGCCGCTGGCACCGGATTTCGACACGATCGGACTCCTGAGTCGCGACCCCGACCTCCTGGCACTGGCGACCACGACACTGCTTGACGCCCCCTCCACGACCGACATCGGATGCGGTATGGCAACACTCGACGACATCGACGACATCGGACTCGTGCGCCTCGCTGAGGCATTCCGGGTACACCAGGCGTTCCAGGCATGGTCTGTCCACGGCGACTGGATCACCGCGCATCCCGGTGCACTCGAGGGATCAGCAGCCGCGCGGTTCGCCGCGGCGGCAGCCATCGATGCCGATGACGACGCCCGAGCATGTGACGACCTGGCGGCTCTCGCGGCGAAGCTCGACGAGCGACTCGGCGATGACCTCCTCGACATCCCCGCGGCCGCAACGGCCGCACCCCGCCGGTGGGCATCCGGCGCAGAGGTGGAGAAGACTCGAACGGCCACACTGCAACTGACGGCGATCGCGGCCGCGACCGGTCGACCCGCGGTGACGTTCCCGCATCGCGAGACGTCGGATGGCCCGATCGGTCGTAGCCTCGTCGGCCCGCGCGGCAGCGACACCGCACTCATCGCCCGGGCGATCGAGTTCGCGTCCGCGCGTCCGGTTGCCACCCCAGAATCAGGAGGATTCCCGCGTTGCTGACCCGCATCTACGCGATTCCCACCGAACGTATGCACCTGGCACTGATGCTGGCTTTGACGTTCACCACCGGCATCAACGACGCCGTCGGCTACCTCGGTCTCGACAAGGTCTTCACCGGCAACATGACCGGCAACGTCGTGATCCTCGGCATGGCACTCGCGGGCGGTTCCGGTCTGCCGATCCTCGGACCCGCAATGGCACTCGCGGGCTTCATGGTGGGTGCCGCGATCGGCGGTCGCACACTACGGCGCGCCGACCGGCGATGGACGCTGGGCACCACGATCCTGTTCGCAGCCGTCTCGGCAACGATGGTCGCGCTGGCCATCACCCTGTTCATCTCGGGCGACGACCCGGAGCATGCGGTGATGATCACGGTGACGACGATCGCGGCCACCGCGATGGGCACTCAAGCCGCCGCGGCGCGCGCTGTGGCCGTCAAAGACGTGACGACCGTCGTCGTGACCTCGACCATCACCGGCCTCGCCGCCGACTCCTTCTTCGGGTCGGGTCGCGGCGGTGGAACAGGTCGACGCACCGCCGCGGTCGTCTCGCTGATCGCGGGTGCGGCACTCGGTGTGGTTCTGATGCGCATCCACATGGGCACAGCCCTACTGGTCGCGGGTGTGGTGATCGCGGGGGTCGCCGTCGTCGGCGCCGTCCACGATTCGCGCACCGGTCGGAGGTACCGATCCGCGACGCACTCCGGGGCGATCGCGGACTGACCCGCGAATATATTCGGTGTGACGCGGAATATATCTGCGCGTTAATTGTCGGGTAACAAATCGTTCTTAGTTTCGACTCAGGCACTTCGGAGACCACTCCGATGTCACCAATGCCCCGAGGAGAATCATGAGCGCTTCATCCGACGCGCAGATCGCCACCGAGCACCATAGTGCGGCGGGCGAGAGCATCATCAAGGTCGGCTACGACCAGCAATTGACGAACGAGGAT
This sequence comes from Gordonia sp. 852002-10350_SCH5691597, assembly GCF_001665715.1. NCBI lineage: Bacteria > Bacillati > Actinomycetota > Actinomycetes > Mycobacteriales > Gordoniaceae > Gordonia > Gordonia sp. 852002-10350_SCH5691597. Next base: position 14,724 of record NZ_LZMO01000177.1, on the reverse strand, counting down.
CTGGCTCCGCTGAAAGAGCAGAGCTGGACCTGGTACAACATCTTCGCGTTCTGGATGTCGGACGTGCACAGCGTCGGCGGCTACGTGTTCGCCGGAAGCCTTTTCGCACTGGGCATCTCGTCGTGGCAGGTGCTCGTGGCACTGTTGGTGGGCATCGTCGCCGTCAACCTGTTGTGCAACCTGGTGGCAAAGCCCTCCCAGCAGGCCGGTGTGCCCTATCCCGTCACCACGCGTATCTGCTTCGGCGTCAAGGGCGCCAACATCCCGGCGATCATCCGCGGCTCCATTGCCGTTGTCTGGTACGGAATTCAGACATACCTGGCATCGACGGCATTCGGTTTGCTGGCACTGAAGTTCTGGCCGGCACTCGAGCCGTATGGCGAGAGCGGTTCTCACTCCTTCCTCGGCCTGTCACTGCTCGGCTGGGCCGGTTTCGTCCTGATGTGGGTGCTGCAGGCGCTCGTCTTCTGGAACGGCATGGACACCATCCGCAAATTCATCGACTTCTGCGGACCCGCCGTCTACGTCGTCATGATCGCGCTTGCGGCATACCTGATCGCCAAGGCCGGGTGGAGCAATGTGCACTTCGACCTGTCGGAGGGCTCCGGCATCAGCGGAACGTGGCCGACCATCACCATGATGATCAGCGCCTTCGCCCTCGTGGTCTCCTACTTCTCGGGTCCGATGCTCAACTTCGGAGATTTCTCGCGCTACGGCAAGACCTTCGGCGAGGTCAAGAAGGGCAACTTCTGGGGCCTCCCGGTCAACTTCCTCTTCTTCTCGATCCTCGCCGTGTGCACCGTCTCGGCCGGCGTCACCGTCATCGGCCGCGATGCTGACGGCAAGATCGTCACCGACCCCGTGCACATCGTCGACAAGATCGACAACACCACCGCTGCTGTCCTCGGCGTGCTGACGTTCGCGATCGCCACGATCGGCATCAACATCGTCGCCAACTTCGTCTCCCCAGCATTCGACTTCTCGAATGTCGCGCCCACCAAGATCTCCTGGCGCATGGGCGGCATGATCGCAGCGATCGGGTCGGTCATCATCACGCCGTGGAATCTGTTCAACAACCCGAGCGCAATTCACTACACAATGGACACCCTCGGAGCCGTGATCGGACCGCTGTTCGGCATCCTCATCGCTGACTTCTACCTCGTGAAGAAGCAGAAGATCGTCGTCGACGACCTGTTCACCATGAGCCCGGAGGGCGCCTACCACTATCGCGGCGGCTGGAACCCGGTTGCGGTCATCGCCGTGGTGCTCGCGTCGATCATCCCGATCTGCTTCGTCATCTGGGGCACGTCCTACGAGGCCAGCTTCACCTGGTTCATGGGCGCCGCAGCAGGCCTCATCTTCTACTACGCCGGAATGAAGTTGGCCACACCGTACTTCCTCCACGGCATGCACGTCCCCGCGGCAACCATCACCACCGACATGGAGGTCGCCGCCGACGGCACCATGCTTCCCGGTTCGCCGACGGCAAGCCCTGCCGCCGACGCCAAGGCTGACGCACAGGGCGCAACGGATTCGACATCGAGTCCCGAGGCCGAGCCCGCATCCTGACACCCGCCTCGTGGCGGCACCGCGTCCGACGCAACTGCGTGGATCGCGATGTCGCCACGAGGCCGTGGTCGACACCACACGACGCAAACACGCGAACACGCGAACACGCGAGAAGACTGCTACACGAGAAGGCAAGGGAGACAACCACACCGATGAAGTTGTGCGTCATCAACCCCAACACCACCGCGGCGATGACCGCGGTGATCGCCGCGGCAGCACGGTCGGTGGCACGCCCCGACGCCGAGATCGTCGCGATCACCTCCGAGGCCGGACCCGCGTCGATCGAGAGCCACGTCGACGAGGCGCTGTCCGTTCCGGGACTACTCCGCGCGATCAGCGCCAACCCCGACGCCGACGGATATCTGGTCGCGTGTTTCGGCGACCCGGGCCTCGACGCCGCTCGTGAACTCGCGGTGGCACCCGTCCTCGGGATCGCCGAGGCCGCAATGCATCTCGCCGCTCCGCTCGGCCGAGGGTTCTCGGTGGTCACCACATTGCACCGGACGATCGGACGAGCCGCAGATCTGGTGTCGCACTACGGATTCAGCACGCAGTGCCGCGGCATCCACGCATGCGAGATCGCTGTGCTCGACCTCGAGACCAACCCCGACACCACCGAGATCCTCGCGAAGGCGTGTCGTGAAGCGCTCGCGACGGACGGTTCCGACGCGATCGTGCTCGGGTGCGCGGGCATGGCCGACCTCGCAGCCGAACTCTCCGCAGACCTCGGAGTCCCCGTCATCGACGGCGTCGCGGCCGGTGTCGGGATGCTCTCGGCGATGGCAGCGATGGGCCTGCACACGGGTACCGCGTCGGGTGAGTTCGCCTCGCCACCGGCCAAGGAGTACCGCGGGCTACCGCCCGAGCTCGATCCACGATGACCCCGCAGGTTAGGGTTGATCCCCATGACCGCCCCCGCCGACCGCGCGGCGTCCGACCACGACGCTGAAGTCACCGAACTGGCCTTCGCGGCCGCTCGTGGCGACCGTCGTGCGCTCGAGCAGTTCGTGCGGGAGACGCAGCGTGACGTCTGGCGATTCGTCGCACATCTCGCCGACCCCCGCGTCGCCGACGACCTGACGCAGGAGACCTACCTCAGGGCGATCCGTTCACTCCCCCGCTTCGCAGGCAATTCGACGGCCCGCACCTGGTTGCTCGCCATCGCGCGACGCGTCTGCGCCGACGACGTACGACGTGCGATGTCGCGACCGCGCATCGCGGGAGGCGTCGACTGGATCGACGCCGCCGACACCCGGCAGCCACGCTCAACCGGCTGGGAAGACGTCGTCGACGTCAATCTCCTGCTCGACGATCTACCTCCGGAACGACGTGAGGCCCTGGTATTGACGCAGGTCCTCGGGCTGTCGTATCAGGAGGCGGCCGAGGTGACGGGCTGCCCGGTCGGCACGGTGCGCTCGCGTGTCGCCCGCGCCCGCGAAGCGCTGATCGGAGCGGCCAACGCTCCCCGTCGGGGTGAACGCACCAGCTGACCTGCCTGCGACGCAGGTGGGGACCTAAGCCTTATGACTTTTCTCAGGCAGGCTTGCGTACCCTTGAGACGGCGATGGACCGGTATCCCGCCGTGTCGGCACATTCGTGTCGACGACGATGTGGTCGGTCCTCACCCCAGATGACGAGCGAAAGAGATGTGAGGGACCTGTGGCCGACAAGCGTCGCAAGCCGATCGTTGACCCGCGAGCGGCGGAGAAGCGCCGTTCCCTGCTGATAAAGATCGGTGCAGCCGTCGTGCTGGTCGCCCTGGCGGTCGGAATCGGCGTCTGGGTGCTGGTCTCCCACGAGTCGGCCACCGGATCGTCGAGCAACGTCACCGTCGCCACCGACAACGCCTATCGGATCACCACGGCACCCAAGGGCACCACCCCGCCCGTCACGGTGACGGTCGTCGAGGACTTCCAGTGCCCCGCCTGCCGCGCGTTCGAAACCCAGTTCGCCGGTGCCATGGATCAGATCCGCAACAACCCGAAGGTTGCCGTCGACTACATGCCGATCGCGTTCCTCGACCGCATGTCGACCACCAATTACTCCTCCCGCTCGGCCAATGCCTCGGCGTGCGTCGCGCAGTCGACCGCCGGCGACGGCAACTTCGACACCTGGCTCAAGTTCCACAACGCGCTCTACGCGCAGCAGCCCGAGGAGGGCGGCCCCGGCCTCACCAACGATGAGCTCAACTCGATCGCCAAGCAGGTGGGGGCGACGAACCTCAAGCAGTGCATCGGCGATGGACAGTTCAGCGGCTTCGTGAAGGACACCACCCAGAAGGCGCTCAACTCCGGTGTCAATGCGACCCCGACAATCAAGATCAACGGACAGCCGGTCCAGCTCAGCACGCCCGACGCATTGATCGCAGCGGTCAACGAGGCAGCGAACAAGTAGCAGCCGACCGACACCATCGCACCCGATACGCGAGGCAACAACCATGAGCACGACACACGCCGACGACAACGCGCACGCTCCCGTCGATACCGAGAATGAATCAACCGCGGCCGTCGACGACCCTGACGTCGCCGAGACCGCTGAGCAGTCGGGTTCACGAGGTCTCACAGGCCTCGTGCACGTGAGCCGGCCCACCGCGCTGGTGTTCCTGATCCTCGGGGTGATCGGTTTCGTCGCGGCGTCGACGCTCGCGATCGAAAAGATCCATCTCCTCCAGAACCCCGACTACGTGCCGAGTTGCTCGATCAACCCGGTCATCTCCTGCGGCTCGGTCATGAAGAGTTGGCAGGCGGGGCTGTTCGGGTTCCCCAACCCGTTGATCGGCATCGCGGCGTTCGCGGTGGTCATCGTCACAGGTGTGCTCGCGGTGGCCGGGATCTCCCTCCCCCGCTGGTACTGGCTCGGCATGGCAGTCGGCAGCTTCGCGGGCTTCGTCTTCGTCAACTTTCTCGCCTACTCAGCGCTGTACAAGATCCACGCGCTGTGCCCATACTGCCTGGTCGTCTGGGTCGTCGTGCCCATCATCCTGGTGCTGAGCATCAACCGCGTGATCGGAGACAGCAAGCTTGGCCGCGAGATTCGCGGCTGGCTGTGGGTGCTGCTGCCCGTCTGGTACGCGATCGTCATCGTCGCCATCCTCGTCGAGTTCTGGGACTACTGGCAGACGCTGATCTGACGCGGTAGGCGCCGTCGGGAAAATCCCCGGGAACTGTCCGGCACCCCCGCGCGACATACTTGTAGGAGTACGTGCGCGGCCAATGCCTGCGGATCGTCGTAGATCTCTTGTCGAGGTTCGATCTGCTCGTGATCGGGGCATTCCCGAACGCTGCGGCGCGCGCATACGGACGACGAGATCGAGGACGATGTGACCACGCTGGAATCCCGCACGAGCGCGACCGGAGAACCCCAGTCGACCCACACCGGGGTCGCCGACGCCGGAAACGCCGACGCCGCGAACACACTGCAACGAATCCAGCTCGACGTGACCGGCATGACCTGCGGCGCGTGCGCGGCGCGGGTCGAACGCAAGCTGAACAAGGTCGACGGCGTCAAGGCGTCGGTCAACTACGCGACGCGCGTCGCGACCATCGACGCCGTTGCCGATGTGAACGCAGGCGCGCTCTGCGAAGTCGTCGACGCGAGCGGTTACGGCGCGAGCGTCCGCAGCGACACTCCCACCCCCATTCCCGACACGGACGGCGACGAGGCAAAGCGACTGTTCCGTCGACTCGCCGTCGCACTGATCCTCTTCATCCCCCTCGCAGATCTGTCGATCGTGTTCGCCGTCGTGCCGTCGACGAGGTTCACGGGATGGCAGTGGCTGCTGCTCGCGCTGGCGCTGCCCATCCTGACGTGGTGCGCGTGGCCGTTCTACCGCGTCGCCGCGAAGAATCTCCGTACCGGCAACGCGACCATGGAAACGCTTGTCACGCTTGGTGTTCTCGCGGCGGCGGGCTGGTCGCTCTATTCGATGTTCTTCGCCACGGACACCGCTTCGACGAGTTCGCAGGGCGTGTGGGCTGCCATCTGGAGCGCCGACTCCATCTATCTCGAGGTGGCAACCGGCGTCACCGTCCTCGTCCTGGCCGGCCGCTATTTCGAGGCGCGCGCACGCTCCCGGGCGGGCGGCGCACTGCGGGCATTGGCCGCGCTCGGAGCCAAGGACGTCTCAGTCCTGCTGCGCGACGGCACCGAGATGCGCATCCCGGCAGGCGAACTGTCGGAAGGTCAGCGTTTCGTCGTCCGTCCGGGTGAGACCATCGGCACCGACGGCCTGGTCATCGAGGGATCTGCCGCCGTCGACATGAGCGCGATGACGGGCGAATCGAAGCCGGTCGACGTCGAGCCCGGTGAGCCCGTCATCGGCGGTACCACCGCACTCAACGGACGTCTGATCGTCGAGGCCGCAGCCGTCGGACCCGATACCGCGTTTGCAGGCATGATGCGTCTGGTCGAAGAGGCTCAAACCGGCAAGGCCAATGCCCAGCGCCTCGCCGACCGCGTCGCCGGCGTCTTCGTGCCGGTCGTCGTCGCGATCGCCGTGGTGACGGTCGGTGCGTGGCTACTCGCAGGCGGTCCCGTCGAGCGTGCCGTTGCCGCGGGACTGGCAGTGCTGGTCATCGCATGTCCGTGCGCGCTGGGTCTCGCCACACCGATCGCCGTCATGGTCGCGACCGGCCGCGGTGCCCAGTTGGGCATCTTCCTCAAGGGCTATCAGGCTCTCGATACCTCCCGCTACATCGACACCGTCGTCTTCGACAAGACCGGAACCGTCACCGAGGGCGCGCTGTCGGTGACGCAGGCGTACAGCGACGACGACGCACAACTCTCCGACGAGCGCCTGCTCGTGCTCGCGGGTGCCGTCGAATCCGCGTCCGAGCATGCCGTTGGTTCGGCGATCGTCGCAGCGGTCGACGAGGCGGACCGCCTCGAGGTCACCGACTTCCGCGCCGAACCCGGACGCGGCGTCGTCGGAACTGTCGACGGGCATCGGGTCACCGTCGGGTCACCTCGCTGGGTGTCGCAGTCGGTCGACGACGCGGGTGGCGTGATTCCGGCGGCAACTGCTCGTCGTCGACGAGACGCAGAAGCCAAGGGCGAGACCGTGATCTACGTCGCTGTCGACGGCCGACTGAGCGGACTGATCGCGGTCGCCGACACCGTCAAGTCCAGTGCCGCACCCGCCATCGCCGCCCTACAGGCCGCAGGCATGCGCACCGTTCTACTGACCGGCGACAACTCCGGCGCCGCACACGCGGTCGCCGTGGAGGTCGGTATCACCGACGTCATCGCCGAAGTGCTTCCCGACGCCAAGGTCGATGCGATCCGCGAGCTGCAGGAGGCCGGACACTCGGTGGCCATGGTCGGCGACGGCATCAACGACGGTCCCGCACTGGCCACCGCAGATCTCGGCGTTGCGATCGGTCGCGGTACCGACGTCGCGATCGGCGCCGCCGATGTCGTCCTGGTTCGCGACGACCTGCGCGCCGCCCCCGCCGCGCTGAGCCTCGCGCGTGGCACCCAGCGCACGATCCGGACCAACCTGATCTGGGCGTTCGGCTACAACGTCGCGGCCATCCCGATCGCCGCGGCCGGCGTGCTCAACCCGCTGATCGCGGGCGCCGCGATGGCCCTGTCGTCGTTGTTCGTCGTCTCCAACAGCCTGCGGCTGCAGCACTTCGGCGCACGCAAGTAGCGCCGGTCTACGGGTGGCGAGCGCTATCCCGCTTTGCGCTTCGCGCGCAGCGCGGCAAGGTCGGTGACGTCCGACGCGGCGTCGACCTCACAAGCATCGTCGTCGATACTTGTTGTGGCACTGGGTATCTGACGCGCCGCCCGGCCGCGACGTCGTGATCTGACGCGCGCGGCCACAGCGAGCGCGATGGCCACGACGGCAAACACGATCTGCATCACGGGGTACCAGAGCGGCGCGGAGCCGGTGAGATAACCGACACTCAAGACGACTGCGGCGACAGCACATGCGACGGACGCGGCGTGCAGAGCCACCACCTCGCGACCCACACCGTCGGCGTTGCGATGACGCGTGATGCCGTCGGGTTCGGACGTCCGCGATGCCTCGAGGATCGTCGTGCTGAGGTCTGGCGCCAGGTCGGCCGCTGCGAAGTTCATGCCCTGCGCGGTGCTGTACCAGCGCTGGCATGCGGGGCACTGTGCGACGTGCTCGTCCACGCGCGCAGCAGGCACCGACTCGCGCTCGCCGTCGATACGCGCCGACAGCGACTCCCGTGCCACCTCACATCGCATGGTGCCATTGTCCTCGCGCGGTCAAGCCGTCGAAACTCTCTGCCCGACAGACCAGATGGAGCCTGCTCATCGACGCGACTTCGACAGCTCTTCGAGCATCGCGTTGTAGGAGTCGAGCTCGGTGTCCTCGTAGGTGTCGGCGTGGCGATCACCACGGTTGGCCTCACGCCGATCGACCTTGGCCCACTGGGCGACGATGGCCACGACGACCAGCACGACGGGCACCTCGCTTGCGCCCCAGGCGATCGCACCACCGAGCCACTGGTCGTGGAGGCGGTCGGTCACCCACGGCAACATCAGTTCGCTGTAGAACTTGTCGCCGACCACCGTCGACATCGTCATCAACGCGATGCCGAAGAACGCGTGAAACGGCATGACGGCGAACAACAATCCGATGCGGGCGAGGAACGGGATTCGACGCGGCCCCGGGTCGATGCCGATGATGACCCAGTAGAAGAGGTAGCCGACGATGATGAAGTGCACGGTCAGCAGCACGTGGCCCCAGTGATACCGGGTGAGCGTGCCGAAGATGCCGGTGAAGTAGACGACGTAGAGCGACAGCACGAACACCACCAGCGCCACGATCGGATTCGACAGCACCGCCGTCACCTTCGAATGCAGTACGCGCAGCAGCCATTCACGCGGGCCGGGAGGCCCGTCGCCGTGAGCCGCGGGAAGCGCACGCAATGCAAGGGTCGCGGGCGCACCGAGCACCAGGAGCACCGGCGCGAACATGTTGAGCGCCATGTGTTCTGCCATGTGCACGCTGAACATCGCCGAGCCGTAGGCGCGTACGCCCGACCCCGTGACCACGACGACGACAAGGCAGCCGAGCACCCACGAGATGGTGCGGCCGACGGGCCACTCATCGCCACGACACCGCAGACGGCGCACACCGAACAGGTACAGGATGGCTGCGACCACGGCCGCGACACCGATCAACAGGTCGGGGCGCCAGAAGGTCGCCAACGTCCATGTCGTCGGCGGGCCGGGCAGTTCGTACCCGAGGAAGACGTCCCATCCGGTGAACTTGTGCGCCAGCAGTCCGGGGGCGACGCGGGTGTCCATGACGGTCCAGCACGCGACCGCCGCCAGCATGAGCACCGCACCCGCGGTCACCATCCGACGCCCCGCGTCATCCGCACCAGCGTCAGCTGTATCGGTGCCGTCTGCAGCAGCTTCGTCTGTATCGGCGTCGTCTGTATCGGCGTCGTCTGTATCGGCGTCGTCTGTATCGGCGTCGTCTGTATCGGCGTCGTCTGTATCGGTGCCGGCCTGCCGGCATGCGCGGTAGGAGGAGATACTCGTCGCAAGCGCCACGGCCACCAGCACGATCATGACGATCGCGGCGAGACCGAACGCGGTGTCGAAGGCGTATCGCACCGGCAGCAGGAAGAGGGTCAGCGCCAGGCCGTATACGAGCGCAACGGCGTCGCTGATGACGAGGATGAGCGCGCTGCGCCGCGACACCACAGTGCGCGCGACGTCGGAGGTGATGCGCGGCGCGCCGGCCCAGGCCACTCGGAACCCGAGTGACACTCCGACGGCAAGCGCGAACCCGATCCCGAGACTCGTGTTGTAGTCGTGGTTCGGCCCCTGCCCCGCGTTGCTCGCGAGTGGCAGCGCGACCATCGCGATCACGGCGGGTATGAGGAGAACGACGTGCATCATCCACGCGAGCGAGAACCTGATGAGCACCGCGATCACGGTGGCGCACACCGCCATCACGATCCAGGCGACGGCGGCCTCGCTGACCCCGATCCCCTGTCCGAGGAAGCCTTCACCGACCAGTCGCCACGGCGTCGTTCCGGAAGCGTCGGCAGCGGCGACGGCAACCATCAGCCACGACAGCACTGCCCAGCCGATCGAGAGTCTGCCGAGCATCAGGTGCGCGCGGTATCCCGTCACGTCGATGCTGCCCTGATCATCCGGATTCGACGCGGTGATGATGAACACGAGGCCGCCGAGTGTCAGTGCGGCAGCGAGAAAACCGAGGAAGTAGCCGACGACGTCCGCGGCCGCGGTGAACGTACCGGGGAACGGGTCGCCGCTTTCGAGGTGGCGGGCGTCTCCACTGGAGAGCGCATAGATCGCGACACCCACCAGAGCCACGGCGAAGGCCGCGCCGAGAACCATGGTCGGCCGGATGCGTGCCGCGTGGGCCCGCGTTGCAGCTTCGGCCTGCGTTGCACTGTCGGCGGCGGTCATCACTTCCTCCTTGCCCGCCGAGCACCAGCGAGTACGACGTTTCGCTGGTCTGACGTCGTCGCCAGTCTACGGCCCCGCGTCGCGGGTCCCGCTGCCCGGGCGAGCGCGGGAGGTCCGGGTCACACGCAGGTCAACCGAGGACTCTCGCACTGTCGGGCTGGTTGGTCACTCGAGATGAGAAGGCATACGCACGTTCTTGGCGGCCAGTAGTGTAGCGAGCCCCTGCGGGATGACGGCCAGCGCGAGCACGCCGAAGGCGATCGACCACGACCCCGTCACGTCGTGAATCCATCCGATGGCGATCGGACCCACCGCGGCGAGGATGTAGCCGACGGACTGCGACATCCCCGACACCTGGCCGGTCTGCGTGGCAGACGAACTGCGCAGCACCATGAACAGCAGCGCGAGGCTGATGGCCGCACCCGGACCCGCCATCACCATGCAGACCCAGAGCACCGTCGCATGATCGGTGAAGACCAGCCCGATGAAGCCCGCCGTACAGACCGCGAGAAAGCCGAGGGTCACCAGACGTTGATCGGCGAACCGCCCAGCGATGATCGGAGCCACCAGCGACATGATCAGCGCGACCACCTGCCCGATCGCCAACACATTGCCCGCACTCGACGGCGTGCTCCCGTGGTCGATCAGGTACTGCGGCAACCACGCGCTGAACGTGTAGAAGATGAACGACTGCGCCGCCATGTAGCCCGTGATGGCCCATGCGATCGGATTGGTCCAGAGGCCCGGCGCGCGCGGACCCACCGCGACCGTGTGCACCCGACGCAGTTGCGGCACCCACACGACCATCGCGACGATGGCCAGCAGAGCCCACATCGCCAACGACGCCCGCCAATTCTCGTCGAGTGCGGAGTCCATCGGCACCATGACCGCTGCGGTCACCGCCGCCCCACCCGACAGGGTCATCGAGTACAAGCCGGTCATCAGACCGGAGCGATGCGCGAAATCACGCTTGATCAGGGCGGGCAACACGACGTTGCACACGCCTATCGCCGCGCCGAGGATGGCCGATCCCAGAAATAGGGTCGCCACAGAGGGTATGAGACGCAACAGGATTCCGACGATCAGCAATGCGAGCGACGCGAAGATGGTCCGTTCGATTCCGAAGCGGGCTGCGATCCGCGGCGCGATGGGCGCGGTCAGTCCGAAGAACAGCACCGGCAGCGTGGTGAGCAGACCTGCTGTGGCACTGGAGAATCCGAGGTCGTCGCGGATCACATCGATCAGCGGCGCCACCGACACGACGGGCGGCCGCAGATTGGCCGCAACAAGCATGATCGCCACGGCTGCGAGAATCGCTGCGCCGCCACGCAATTCACCGGGATTAAGTCTGACGGAATGCTCCGAGGGCGTCTCGGACGCCGCCCTGGTCGGCGAGGTGGACGTCCGACTCATCGGCGCACACCGCCTTCCGCCTCGGCCAGGTAATCGAGAACGGCCGCCCGCGCGGCCAGCTCGTCGCCCGCGTCGATCGCGGCGACCACGTCACGATGTCCTCCCGGGTGTGCGTTCGCCACCACCGACAACCCTGCGATGTCGGCGTGTGCGCGATGCATCACTTCCAGGACACCCGAATAGATCTCAATGAGCAGCGGATTACCCGACGCCGCAACGAGTTTGGTGTGGAAGTCGATGTCGGCGCGCGCGTACGCGTCGATGTCGCCCGTCGCGAGGATGCCCTCCGCTGTATCGAGCGCCTCGCGCAGTTCGCGCTTGGCATCTGCCGTGGCGTCGCGCGCAGCGCCTGCGGCTGCCTCCGACTCCAGCGCACGACGCACCTGTAGCAGGTCGAGCATCTCCGAAGTCGCCGTGCGGGTCATCGCAGCGGCGAATGTGTTGGCACTGCGGACATAGGTACCATCGCCACGACGCGGCACGAGCATGCCCGAATGCTCCAACGCACGCACAGCCTCGCGAATCGTGTTGCGCCCCACTCCGAAATCGCGTACCAGCTCCGGCTCTGCCGGAATACACGTGCCCACCGGCCAGACGCCATCGCGGATGAGCCGCTCCATCCGCTCCACAACCAGTTCGCTGGTGCGCTTGGGACGCTCGATGACCTCAGACATGAGCACATCCTAACATCCCATGTTTGTGGCTCACTAGGCCGAGAGCACGTCCCCGATCACCGCCGCGACCATCATCGTCGTGGCATGCGGTCCGCTACGACCCGCGGACGGGAGGATGGAACCGTCGACGACCCGCAAGTGCCCCACGCCGCGCACTCCCCCGAGCCAGTCGGTGCGCCCACCCATAGGCATCGATCCCCAGGCGTGTTGCGACGTCCGCAACACAGGGTCGATGGCGATCGAGTCGGCGACGACGAGTTCGCCGAACGACGACGACCTCAACATCTCGACCACCTCCCGCGCGGTTCGCGAGAGATGGCGCAGCACTCGAGCGTCTGGCTGGTCGAGCCGAACGCCGACGCCCCCGCCGTCGAGATACACCTCTCCCGAGGCACCCGGCGTCATCGCCGCCACTCCGACGGCGGGCCCGGTCACCGCGAGACCTCCGATGTATCGCGCGAAATCGTCTCGGTAACAGCGGATCTCGAGACCGTCGTCGGTGTGCACGACCGTCGGCAGCAACGGGCCTGGCGTGAGTTGCTCGCGGAGGCGATATCCGACGAGTACCTCGCGGTGCTCGTGTACTCGCATACGCTCGCCTGTGACGCCCGACCTCAGCAACAGCGCGGCGCTGCCGAGGGTTCCGGCGCACAGGATCACCTCCCGTGCGCGGATGTCCTGACCGTCGCACACCACGCCGACAGCGTTCCCCTCCGCGAGGAGAATTCTCTCGACCGTCGCTCCCGTGCGGACTCGCAGATTCGGCCGGTCGCGGTGCGGACGCAGGTAGGCGTCCGCGGCGGTCCGTCGAATCCCATCCATGCTGTTCGAGCGCACCCGATTGACCCCGACCAGCGGCCACGGGTCGTCGAGCGGTCGAGTCGGAAATGTTCCTCCCCAATACTTCTCGAACGCGAGCGCCGTGGGGGCGAGATCGGCGTCGGCAAACGGATGCGCACCCATCTTCTCGTCGACCTCGGCGTACGCCCCGTCGATGACGTCGGGTGTCCACGGACGCTGCCAGGAGTCGAAATCGCCGCGATGAAAGCGCATGAAGTAGCCGCCGTTCACCGTCGACGATCCGCCGAGCCCACGTCCACGGACCACCGGCAACCCGGACGACTCACGATGGTGGGTGACGTAGCGCTCGCCGTCGGAGATCGGCAACCTGCGTAGGGCGAGGACGTCGGCATCCGGCCACTCCGACGGCCCCTGCTCCAGCACGAGTACCGATCGCTTCTCGTGACGCGACAGTCGCTCGGCGAGCACACACCCGGCGCTGCCCGCGCCGACGATCACGACGTCGACGCTGTGTGAGTCTGCGGTCGATGTGGGCACAGCACAGTCGAATTCGACGCCGCTACGGTGTCAGTACCGGACGCAACGCCGCGAAGTCGCGGTGCGAGAGAACCCCTTGCCAGAGCCCGGTGCCGTACGCGAGATCGTCGAGACGTCGGCACAGCAGATAGCCGAACGGCCCCATGGTTGGCGCCACCGCGGGTTCCGCGGCGACGGAGCGAATCCACTCCACGACGCCTTCGGCGATCGCGATCTCGATCACGATCCGTCGGAATCTCGGTGAGATCAGCGCCAGCAGCAATGCGACGGGCCAATAGTGGCGACACACCGCGCCCGCTGCCTGCAGTAGTCCGAAGAAGGTTGCCCGCGAGGTCATCTGTGCGGATACCCGCGTGGCCTCCGGCAGTTCGCCCAATCGTGTGCGGAGCCGATGCCCCACGCGGAGCAGAATGACCATCGCCACCGCGAGACCGATTCTGGTGTGCGTCAGCAACGCCGCGACCGCTGCGGCCATCGACATCGACATCACGACCGGAGCCACCGACTCCCCATGCCGTTCGGCGAGGAACGCCGCGCCGGTGCCGTAGAACCGTCGGCGTCCGAGCACGGTGCGCATGCTGGTGCGGTGATCGTGTGCGACCGTCGCGATCGGGTCGTAGCGAATACGCCAGCCGTTCTCGTGCGTCCGCCAGCACAGGTCGACGTCCTCGGCGACGCGCAGAGACTCGTCGAATCCGTCGAATGCGCTCGCGCGCACTAACATTGCCGCACTCGGCACGTACGCGATCGGAGTTCCGGGGACGACGCCCGCCTCGCTGGGCCCCATGTCGAGGGATGAATGGCCGTTCTCGTAGCGCTCGGCGAGTGACCGCTTGTGGTGGTCGCCTCGCTCGTCGTCGCGGTCGAGCCCGACGATGCGCGGCGCCGCGATTGCCACTGCCGGATCGGAGAAGTGGCCGAGCAGCATCATCAGCCAATCGCTGTTCGGCACCACGTCGGAGTCGACGAAGGCGATGAACTCGGTGTCGGCAGCTGCGGCGCCCGCATTTCGCGCGGCCGCCGGTCCCCGGTTCTCGTCGAAACGCAACACGCGAACCTGCGGACCCTGCGCAACGATGGGAGTGCGCGAACCGTCGTCGACGACGATCACCTTGACGCCGCGAGCGGCGTTGAGGAGACGGTCGACGCCGGATTGGTTGTCGCGCACCGGAACAACGATCGTGACGTCGTCGGTCGACGGTCGGATCGAAGTGTGCGACGGACCGACGCGAACACTGGCCCGCCGCCTCCTCGACGCGGGAATGGCCAATCCCCGCCCCATGCACGGACCTGTCTCTTGACG
>NZ_LZMO01000176.1:0-2191 GCF_001665715.1 Gordonia sp. 852002-10350_SCH5691597 | reverse complement strand
CGATCAGCGAGGGCCGACGACCGTCAGCTCCGCACGACCATCACTGGAGCGTTGGCCTCGCGCAGCACCTTCTGGCTCGTCGACCCCAGGAGCAGGCCGGTGAAGCCACCGCGACCACGGCTGCCGACCACGATGAGCGACGCCTTGTCGCCTGCGGCGTCGAGCACGGCCTTCGCCGGGTCCTCGGGAATCACCTTGCGCTCGATCGTGACGTCGGGGAAGTCCGACGCAAAGCCCGCCAGCCGCTCTGCGAGTGCTTCGACGGCATCCTGCGACATACGAGTGACCTCGTCGGGATCGATTCCGTAGCCGTGCAAGGCGTCGACGTCGAGCGGGGTCCAGGTGTGCACCGCGACGAGCGGCACGTTACGCAACGACGCCTGGCGGAACGCCTCCTTGATGGCAGCCTCGCTCACCGGCGAGTCGTCGATGCCGACGACGACAGGTCCGTCGGTGTTGCCCTCGCCGTCAATCACGACGACGCGACCGTGGTGGTGCGCGGCAACGGTCATGCTGACGGAGCCGAGGAAGAGTCCCTTCACGCTGCCGAGCTTGCGTGTTCCGACGACGATGAGTGCGGCGTCCTTGCCGAGTTCGAGCAGGACTCGGGCTGCGTCACCGTCGACGATCGACGTGTGGATGGTGATGTCTGGAGCAACTTCCTTCGCTGCGGCGGCAGCGCTCTGGACGGCGTCGGTGGCGTCCTGCCGAATCGCATCGATCACGTCCTGCGGGATGATGAGTCCCGGAGCGTAGTCGCTCGTGCTCGCGTCGTAGACCCCGACCAGCTTCAGGTCGAGGTGTTCGAGTTCTGCTTCCTTCGCAGCCCAACGGACCGCTGCCGTTGCCGCTTCAGAACCGTCGACGCCGACGAGAATCGCGTTCATCTGTTCTCCAACTCCTCACAACTGTCTGCTCAGTAACCCTCACCATCCATCGTGCCCGCCGACGGTTGCGAGGGCAATGGAAGAAAGTCCTGAAGGTGTCAGCAGAGCCTTCGGCGGTGATCGGCGGATGTACGGTGGATGAACCGCCGCCCATATCCGGAACAAACGGCACCTTCACCCGAACTGATTGGTGGTGACCCAAAATGACTGGGCCGCAAGACAATTTGCCCAGCGATCGAGATGGTCGGAACGAGGGCGAATCCACCGGCAGCCCATCACCGTCCGAGCCGAGTGAGTTCCGTCGCGCAATGACGTCAGTGGTGATCACGGTGCTTTTCACGGTCGCCATCGTGTTAGTCGCGGCCGCGTCGTCGGACGGCCTGCAAACGCTGTTGCTCGTCGTCGCCCCGATTGTCGTACTGATCGCAGCACTGTCGACAGCGGTACGCACGTACCGGGTCTGGCGCGCCGCCGGCCGCTGGCAGATCTGGCAGGGCGCAATGTGGTTCGAGTTCGCCTTCTTCGTCATCGTGCTGTTCGGCACGGCGCCGCTACTGCTGGCGGATTGATACTCGACACCAGGCGGCAGGACCCCTACCCCGCCACCGGGGCGTGGCGGCGGGCAGGCTGGTTGCGGCACAACCGGATTCGACGGTCCACCCGGATCGTGGGCTAGCGCGCGGGTCGGGTTGGCGCGCGGGTCGGCTGACGCGGTGGTCAGGTGACACAGCGGTCAGGCGGCGTCGGCCAAAGGCGGGTCGACGTCTCCGGGCGGATCGACGCCGCTGAGCCGGTTGGGGCCGCCGAGGCGGTCGAGGCCTGGTGGAGCCGGACCTGTTGGCGCGTCTGGGCCTGTGGGTGGCTCGGGGTCGGGTGGATCAGCGAGGTTCCATTGGATGTCGACGCGCGAGCTCAGGCGCAGGGTGTCGCCGGTGGGCATCGCGTCCGCCAGTGCGAGTTCGATGTCGGTCACCGTCGCCTCATTCACGCTCGGCGCGCCTGGTGTCGAGGGCGGCGACGTCATCCAGGCACCGACTGCGTCCGCGACCACAATCTCGGCGTCCGCTGAACCCGACGGTCGCGTGACGATCTCTGTGTCGGCTGTATCCGAGGCTTGCGCGTCGATCGCGGTAACCGTGGCGCCTGTCGCGCTCGCGTGTGCCGTCGCTGCGGGCGGCGGTGTGGTTGTTGATGTGTTCGGCGGTGAGGTAGTCGTGGAAGTCGGCTTTGACGTCGGCGATGCGGTTGATGCGTTCGGGATTTGCGGGCATGCCGGGTGTGGCGTTGAGTCGCCACGCAACACG
>NZ_LZMO01000175.1:0-3886 GCF_001665715.1 Gordonia sp. 852002-10350_SCH5691597 | reverse complement strand
AGCACATCAACGAACTGTTCGAGAAGATCGCGAAGGCTGGCGGGTTCGACTCGTCGGGAAACTGAGGGGCCTGCTCAAACTCATCCATGGCCCGAAGGCTGCGCTTGTAGAGGCTGATCTGGATCGCTTCTATGGGCGTGACCTTCGGGACCTGTGGCGGCGGGATGAGCAGGGTTGCCCTCTGTTGACCTGGCGGATGCTGTACGTGCGGGTCAAAGCACTACCGGCTGACTCCTCGCTCGCGGTTGACGCCAACGGCGGGAAACGCCCCTGGACCGTGAGTGAATACTTGCTCGCGGACTTGTGGGAGTTGCAGGCGAACAAGAACAACAAGCGTGGCGCTACGCCGAAGCGTCATCCGGCGCGTCCTGCCGCGCGAGCGAAGCAACGTACGCCGGAGCAGCAGCGGAAGCATGACCAGGCGTTGCGGAGGCACCGCCGGCAGTATCAGCGCCACTACGGCTAGGGTGCGGACTCTGCGCCTTGGCGGTTCTTCTCGACGAGACATTCGGAGGTGTCACACCCGACATCTCCGACAGGGGCGTCGGCGTCGATAAGTCCGTCGCCGTTCTTGTCCCACTCTGGCGGGATGCCTCCATTGGAGGGGCCGGATTCGGGGGTTGACGTTGGTTCCTCGTACGTCGGCGCAATGGTGGTATCCGCGGCGGGAGTCGCAGTGGGTGTCGGCGGCGACCAGTTGTCAGGGAGTTTCCATTCGACGCGGTACGTCGTGCCGTCGACTTCGAGCTTGTAGCCGATGGCCCGCGTGATGCGGGGAACCACGAGAGTTGGCGATCCGTCCACGGTGGAGTTGGGTGGAACGTTGATGAATTGGCGTGAATCCGCGCATGGATTCACCGCGCCTAACGTCTGTACTACGTCGACATTCTGAGCAACTTTGCCAGCGTCGTCGATGTAGTAGAAGTCAGACGCCCATAGCCACTCGGGTTGCTCATGGTTTCCGGTCTCGATCGTGGCAACGAACTTTGACTGCACAACTTCGGGTGAGAGTGATTCGTCGCAGCCTGATTGGTCGAGTCGAGTGCCGCTGATCTTCACGATCAGTTTCCCGTCCTTGCCGACGATCGTCACTGGCTGCCCAATGGCTACCTCCTGAGCGCCCCGCTTGTTTACCGGCTGGGCGGGTTGAGATGAGTCCGGGGTTCCTGATGCTGCCGTTGGCTGCGAGTCGTCGGACCCGCAAGCAGAGATCAGGACCGTGAGCGCGAAGAGCGCAAGCGGGATCAGGCGAGTTTTCATTCCAATTTCCTTCCGGGTGTCGCCGCAGCATACAGCGACTAACCCGGCAATCGGGATCATTCAGACGCATCACGAGGAGGTGGCTGCTGCATGGCAACTATCGGTTACGCCACACTCCAGGTGATACCTAGCCTCCAGGGCGTCTCAGGCGAGATGTCGAAGCAGCTCGGCGGGCCGATGGCCGAAGCTGGAAAGAAGGCGGGAAATCAGCTCGGCCAGGGCATCGCGTCAGGTGTGGAACAGTCGAAAGCTGCGGTCGAGAAGGCCACCACGGCGGTCACGGCGGCTCGAGCTAAGGAAGCTGACGCCGCTGGCAAGGTGAGGGTCGCTGAGGCGCAATTGCAGGCGCTGCGAAGCAAGGGCGTGACCGATGCAGGGCGTCTCGCCGCCGCCGAGGAACGCGTGAACGCGGCCAAACGCAATGCCGAGATCCGCTCGAACGCCGCAGCAACCGCCGATCGCAACCTCGCCCGCGCCAAGGAGCAAGCCTCGACCGCGGCGCGTGGCGGTACTCAGTCGATGCAGGCGTTCGGCGATGCAGCCGAAAAGTCAAGCAGCCGCATGTCGTTGATGAAATCTGCGGGACCGCTCGCTGCCGCAGGGATCGCGGCTATCGGCACTGCCGCAGTGGCGGCGGTGAAGTTCGTTGCGGACATCGGTGAGTCGTTCGAGCAGATGCGATCGAAGATCCAGTTGTCGACGGGCGCGTCGGGGCAAACCCTCGACAAGCTGAACGAGTCGGTGAAGAACGTGGCGAAAGGTTCGCCTGCCGCAATCGGGACCATCGCTGAGCGCATGTCGGTGCTGTATCAGCGCACCGGGTTGACCGGCAAAGAGCTCGAGACGCTCACGAAGCAGGTCAACAAGGCGGGCGCGGCGCTCGGCCAAGACCTCGACATCAAGACGCTGACCGGCACCATGGCGACGTTCGGGGTGCAGGGCAAGGACATGTCGTCGGTCCTCGACGACATCTTCCGCGTGTCCCGCAACACCGGCATGGGGATGAACGAGATCGTCTCTGCCGCCAAGTCGGCTGCACCGTCGCTGCAGGAATTCGGGTTCAACCTCTCCGACTCTGCCGCGCTGATCGGTTCGCTCGACAAGGCGGGCGTGGATGCCAACTCGGTGCTCGCGACGTTCGGCAAGGGCTTGGTGAACGTCGCGAAAGCGGGCCAATCGCCGAAGCAGGCGTTCGCTGACGTCACCAAAGAGATCCAGGGATTCATCAAGCAGGGCAACACGGCGGGCGCGGTGAACGTCGCGTCGAAGATCTTCGGAACGCGCGGCGCTGTGCAGTTCGTCAACGCGGTGAAGTCGGGTGCCGTGTCGATGGATCAGCTCACCAATTCTGCTGCAAAACAGGGTGATTCAATCCTCGACGCCAAAGGTGCAACTGTCACGTGGGCGAAGACGTGGGGCCTGTTCAAGAACAACGTGATCATTGCGCTCGAGCCTTTGGCGACCAGGTTCTTCGATGTGTTCATCAAGGGCATGACGTGGCTGCGGGAGAATGGTGTCGTCGCGATCCGTGCGGTAGCGGACGTCTTCACTCCCGTGTTCGACGCCGTATCCCCGCTCGCGGAACGCATCTTCCCTCTGCTTGGCACTGTCGTTGGTGTGGTCGCCAACGTGCTCGCTGGCCTGGTGCGCACACTCGCGAGCGTCCTCGACTTCATCAGCCGCAACCGAGACATCTTCCTCGCGGTCGCGGGTGTCATCACCGCGCTGTTCCTTCCCGCTCTCGTCACCATGGGCGTCACCCTCGCAGCGAACGCCGCATCCATCGCAGCAATCGGGATTGGGTTGCGCGCATACCTCGTGTGGACGAAAGCCGTCCAGATCGCCACTCGCGCATGGGCTGCCGTCCAGTGGGTTCTGAACGCCGCTCTCACGGCCAACCCCATCGGCATTGTCATCGCGGCACTCGTGGCGCTCGGCGCGGCGGTCTTCATTGCCTACAAGAAGAGTGAGACGTTCCGCAACATCGTGCAGGGCGCCTGGAATGGCATCAAAACAGCGGCGTCGGCCGCGTGGAATGGTGTCATCAAGCCAGTTATGGACGCTCTGGTCGCGGCGTTCAAGTGGGTGTGGCAGGCGATTCAGCCCGCGATCGATTTCGTAAAGCGGTTCTGGCAGTACCTGATCTTCGGCCTCGGTCCGATCGGATTGATCGTCGGGGCGGTCATCCAACTGGTGAAGCATTGGGAAACAGTCAAATCGGTGTTCTCGGCGGTGTGGGGTGTGATCAAGCCAATCTTGTCGGGGTTCCTCACCGCGATCAAGATGGTGGGAGCTGTCGTCGGCACCATCATTCTCGGCACGGTCATCATCGCGTGGAATGCACTCAAGGCAGCAATCGGCCTGGCGTGGGCCATCATCCAGCCGATCTTCGGTGCGTTCGTCGCGTTCACGCGAGTACTCGGCGCCGCGGTGATGTGGTTGTGGACGAACGCAATCTCACCCGCATGGAATCTCATCAAGACTGGTGCACAACTCATGTGGGCTGGAATCCAGGCGGTCTTTGGGTTCTTTATGGCGGGCCTCCAGGTCGCGGGCACAGTGCTCGCGGCTATTGCGAACGCCACGATAATCCCGATATGGAACGCGATAAAAGCTGCCGCACAGT
>NZ_LZMO01000174.1:0-771 GCF_001665715.1 Gordonia sp. 852002-10350_SCH5691597 | reverse complement strand
ATGCCGCAGGCTGTCGATCTGTGTGCTGTTGCACATTGAACACCTCAACACGAAACAGGTGTCCTGGCGGAAGCCTCAGGGCGCGCTCAATCGCAGCTGCGCGCCGATGATGCACACGCTTAGCCTTGCCGGTCTCCAGATTCGAGATGGTCGACCGTGAGCATTCCATCGGAGGCTTCCGGCGGTCCTTACGCAGTTCACGCGACACCTCATCGGCAAGGCCGCGAGTCGAGAACCCTGCGAACTCGCGGGCCGCAACGAACTGGTCCGCTGTTCCACGAAGCTCTGCCATTGCATTGCTAATTGCTCTCACCTCCTATGTTCCCTGTGCCATTGAACATAGCACACTAGACATGGACGGCAACCCTTAACCTCCGATGACACGGCAGATATGCTGCCTGAACAGGAATTACGCGGCTGAAATTTCTGGACACGACGACAATCTGAGAGGTTGTCGAACACCCCGTGCAGTGGGAAAGGCTGAACGCGTGAGCATCGAAGAACCGAACGACGTGCCGGAAGTATGGCGACCATACTTCCGGAGCCAGAGGATCGAGTTCACATTCCGCGACCTGGACCGCAACGTCGAGGGAGTGGCACTGAACACCATACGTAGGGCGCTCCTGGGAATCGGAGATCCATCGCGGCGCGTAGTAGCCGCAATTGCCGAAGCCCTCGCCCTGACTCCGGAGCAGTTCAGTGCCATCCGCTCGAAAGTGAACGGGGCCGAACCTACTGCCCCATTCGTGTTGCCAACTCGCGCGGACCTAC
>NZ_LZMO01000173.1:0-22674 GCF_001665715.1 Gordonia sp. 852002-10350_SCH5691597 | reverse complement strand
ACCCTGGCGGTCGGGGACGGCATGCCACGGCGTTTACAGCTGCGCAGCAGATCGGCCCACGACTCGGTCGATTCCCGGTAGCCGTCAGCGAGCGCGATCAACTCCTTGCGGCCGTCGGCGCGGACGCCGATCATGACCAACAGACACAGCTTCTCCTGCTCCAGGCGCACCTTGAGGTGGATGCCGTCGACCCACACGTACACATAGTCGGCGGTGATGTCGCGGTCGGCGAAGGCTGCGGCTTCTTTCTGCCACTGGGCAGTGAGTCGGCTGATGGTGGCCGCCGACAACCCAGCGCCGGAACCGAGGAACTGCTCGAGTGCCGGCCCGAAATCGCCGGTGGACAGTCCATGCAGGTACAGCAGCGGCAGGACCGCGGAGATCTCCGGGCTTTTGCGTGCCCACGCCGGCAGAATCTTCGACGAGAACCTCTGCCGCTCACCGGTGTCTGGGTCGACGCGCTTGTCGTTGACCCGCGGTGCCTTCACCGCAACCGCACCCGCAGCGGTCATCACCTCCCGCTCGTTGTGGGAGCCGTTACGCACCACCAGACGGTGCCCGTTCTCATCGACCTGATCGGTGAACTGGTCGATGTAGGCGGCGACCTCGGCGCGCAATGCCGCGGCGAGCATCTGCCGAGCACCGTCTCGGACGATCTGATCGAGGATGGAGCGGTCCTCGCCAGCCGGGTTGGAACCTTCGTTGGAGTTGACTACCGTGAGCACGAGGCGTGCCTTTCCGCCAGCGCTGCAACGCTGACTTGATCAAGTGACTACCAGGATCATATTTACGGGAAGGCACGCCCTCCCTGATCCACAGGTCTTGATCATTCCTCCAACTCCTCCGCAAGAATCGGCTGGGTTCGGCCTCAGATGTTTAGTCTACGGACAGGTCCAGTCCGTTTCGGTGAAGAGTGAGGAAGGCGTCAGCTGGAATCCTCCGGCCGGTCGCCGAGACTAATTCGGCCTGTGGCTCGAGTTCGGAAATAGCCAAGAGTGGGTCCAGATACACGTGATCAAGCGAATCAAGGTTGCTATCGACGATGTCTTTCACTGCCCGCCGGAGACCGCTGAGGTTTCGTGTGTCCACCCGGAATGGCCACTGTTCGAGAATCTGGTCGATTGTTTCCCAAGTGTATTGACTGAGATCTTCGGCCTTGACCTGGTCGATTGAGGTGCGCGTGCCAACGACGAAGTCTTGCGCGGTGGTGGCAAGCGCACGATTAAGCAGTTCGCTGGGTACCTCAAGGCGAGCGTAGGAAATCGATGGCGCCCATCCGCCATTGGACTTCTTAAAAATTAGACCACTCGGGCGCGGAGTGAGTACGAGGAGATGGCGCCTCCCGATTGGGAACTGCATACTAATGATGTCCGGGTATTCGTGGACGAGTTCCAAGCAGTAGCCTATGTCAGGTATGACCAAGTCATCACGGACTTCGCACACCGTCCACTCGCATGCCAGGGCTCGCGATGCAAACCTCTCCATCTCCAAAATTCGGTTGATGGCGATGTTGGTGTCATTCAGGACCAACGCGCCGAAGTCTTCGCGATCAGCATCGATCTCTCGGGCGAACCTGCCCACCAGGCGCGCTTTGTAACCTCGGTCGCGTCCGAACGATGCGGCGACGAAAGGCACAAGTACGTTGATCCACTCGGAGGCGGTGACCGAACCGCTGATCAGCTTGTCAAGCGCGCGGGACAAGTCAGGCTCGTACGAGTCCCAGACAGAGTCAACCGCGCGGGTACCGCGAGTCGGAAACATTTCACCATCGACGTCGTACAGGTTGCGACTATATCCAATCGACTCAGCACGGACCAGTGCGCGCACGCCGTTGCTTCTCAGTGACCATACTTTTGAAAGGCGGGAGGGGCCTTTCGGATCGTCGGTGAATCGCGCAAGAAGGCCAGCGGGAATGAAATGGTCCTTTGCCACGCTGGATTCCTGTCACGAGCGGGCTTCGACTGTAAACCCCAAGAAGTGTACCGGCTACTGCACGCAAATAAGATCAACTGCTGCTTCGGTGCCGCCGAAAGCGTTCCCGAACCTGCTCGAGCGTTTCACCAGTTCGTTCGAGTCGCCAATCACGCCAACCGTTTCGGCTGGACCCCACCGCGTCGGACAGCGCGCCCGAAGGGCTGTCGTACTCGCGGTTTCCGACAAGGATTCGGCCCGCTCGGCCGATTCGAGCTGCGAATGAGCGACCTTTGCGAGGCTGCTCGTGATACACGGTGTCGCCCTCTTCGATGAGTCCGGCGAGCATCAGGTCACCGATGGTCTCCTCGTAAACTGCCCTGATCCCTGTTCCGCCGCTGGTCTCAGGCGCTGCGTTCGAGAAGTCGGGTTCGACGTTCAGCTGACTTGTGGCCTGGGCATCGATATCCGGCGCCGGTATCGGCGTCTCGCCGGGTACCTTCTCGATGTACAGGGTTCCTGCGATCTCACGAAAGGCGTAGCCGACCAGGGGATCTTGCGTCAAGACCTCGAGAGATCCGCCCTCAATGGGCGCTATCCGTGACATCCGATCCTCGACCCGCGACACCGATCCGACAGGTAGATCTTCGAAGAACTCCTGGATCTCCGTCCATGCCTCGTCCACCCAGGTCGACGCCCCCGGCGTGGCGTCCTCATCGATGCCGTCATCTGGCCCGAGGGCTATCGGTGAAGTGGGGTGTGGCCATGTCCGGCAGAAGCCGTCTGCGAGACGAGAGCCGCGAACGGTTATCTGAACCCCGGAAAGTGATTCGGGGAGTTGCTTGTTCAGCTCGAGATCCGAGCCCGACAGGATCGCGCGGCGAGCTGGCCAGTCGGTTGCCCTCGACAGGTCGCGAGACCGCGGGAACAGCGTCAGATTGCCCAAGGCACCGCGCAGTGTGTCGTCGATGTCGTCGCTCGCAGTCGCGAGCAACACATGCTCCAGAGAATCGACATCGGGCATCTGGCGTGTGTCCGAGCGGAGGCCGCGCTCACACCCGCGCAACACCATCCGCATGCGTGCGCGTGTGAGGTTCTTGAAGATCGGCGCAGATATCAGTGCGTCGCGGATCTCCGCGTCGGTCGGCCATCGTCCGGATTCCGACGTGTTTTCCAGGAAGAACGTTCGCACGGTCGGTGCGAACGGCGCGGTGCTGCGCTGCAGGATCTTCAGGAGCTCGAGCAGCATCCGGTTGTAGTTCTTGCTGGTCGACCGCAGCACGGCACGTCGGACAAGCCACGACTCGATGTATCCGTAGGCCTCGGCGCGATCGGCCTCATCTGCCCGACGATCCAGATAGAGAACCACCGGGGACAGGACCGTGGTGTCAAGCGTCTCGGCTGTCTCGAGGAGGCGGTCGTGAGCGTCGTCGCCGGAGCGATCGACGATGCCTCGATAGAGGTCACTGCACTCCGCGATCTCTTGCGTCAGTGCCACGAGATCGTCTCGGGACATGCCCACGGACACATCCTTGAACCTGTTAAACAGGCCGGTGGCCGAGACCTCATCGCCGGTTCGCATGGTGAGGTAGTGGGCGAAAAAGGCGTCGACACGCGTCCTGATCAAGCGGCCCTGACGGACCTCTTCCTGCCAGAACGGGGTCTCCAATCGACGCCAGTGATCGTCGAAGATCTGCTCGACATCGGCACCGGCGCGTTCCAATTGCTGGAACAGTGAGTTCTTGACGAGGTCGCTGGGCAGCAGCGGCGTGCCGCGGTCGTTCAGGCTTTCGAAAATCACCTGCGCGTTGTCGTTGGCGGTGAGTTCGATGACGACCAGCTGCAGACCGATCCTCAGGGCGTCGACGAGCGACTTGATTGCCGCGCGGTCGGACTCGTTCTCGGTGAGCCAGGTCAGCGTCTCCTCGTAGAAGAACTGGTAGGCGTCGGCGAGACGCGAATCGGGTTCGTCCTCCGGCTGGGTGTGATCGACGATCGAGGCAAAGACCGCACGGTCCCGGAGTGTGGGCCACACCTTGTATGGGGCGAAGGTTTCCGTCGAGAGTTGATCCTCATTGGTGACCAGTTTGTGCAGGGCCTTGATGAAGACGCGCTCGACCTGGGCGGTGGTGAAAGCGTCACGGATGGCGCAGAGAGCGATCTGGAGGGTCGTGATGCGCTGCTGTCCGTCGATGACCTGCAGGACGCTGATGTCGGCGGCGTCCTTGTCCGTGGAATCGAGGACCACCGCGCCGAGGAAGTGCGGTTCCGATGAGGTGTCGGTCGACATGGACTCAGCGATGGCAACGATGTCGGCCCATAGCGGTTCCCAGTTACGGACCCGGTTCCACACGTACGGTCGTTGGAAGACGGGTACGACCAGGCATTGCTCGCCCTCGAACAATTCGCGGACAAGCTTCCCCTCGGCCTTCATGGTGGTGAACCTCGTCAGTGTCAGTTGATCTAATACTTTGAAGTTCAAACCTAGCGGACGGCGACGACAGGGGACACGGACAATGCAGACACTCGGTGATTCGGTTCTGGGAGAGATCACTCGAGTTGGTCCGCTAACGTCCGTTGAACTGGCCGAACGCCTCTCGCAGACCGTGACCGCGGTGCAGAAGGTTCTCCTCGACAACGATCAGGTATTCGTTCAACCGCCGGAAGGCGCCGATGAATGGCGTGTCGTCTCATCAGACGATCTTTCGCACCGGCTGGGTATGAATAGGCCGCTGCGGCCCTGGCAGGTCGAGGCCTTTCAGAAGTGGCTCGCCGCCGGTCGGTCCGGCGTCATCGAGGCGGTCACCGGTGCGGGCAAGACCGACGTCGGCATCGCGGCCATTGCCGAGGCGCGGCATCGGGGAGTGCCGACACTGGTCCTTGCCCCGGACCGTGACCTCGTCGACCACTGGCGCAGCACCCTGGAGGCCGCGTTCCCCGGCGTGGAGATCGGCGCACCAGATGGCTCTAAGGCGCTCGCGATTCGCGAGCAGGTCGTCGTCACCACGGTTGCCGGACTGGGCAAGCGACACCTTACGGCGTTCCGAGACGCTGGTTTGCTGGTCGTCGACGAGATCCAACGACTCGGCGTCGCCGATTACACCGACGTCGTCTTCCCGCGTCAGGAGATCACCGAGAGGCTTGGCCTGACGGCGTCCTACGAGTGGTCGAATCCGCAGGCGGAGCGGATTCTGCGACCCTACTTCGGCGGCCTCATCGAAGGGTGCGACTATCGCCGCGCGGTCGATGAGGAAATCCTCGGTGAGCCCTTGGTGTTGACGGTCGGCGTCCGATTCTCGGTCCCTGAGCGGGAGAAGTACGACGGACTCACCGCGCGGATCGACCGGGCCGAACGCAAACTACGCGACACAGGTGTCGATCTCAGCGGTGGAGTGTACGAGACCGCGCGTGAGATCGATTCCGGCTCCCTCGTCGGTGAGATCAGTTTCTTGGCGCGTGAGTACCTGGAGGCCGTCGACGCTCGCAAGTGGGTCCTGTCCGAATGCAAGTCCAAGGTTGCGGCCGTCGAGGTGATCGCCCGAGGCGTCGGAGACTCACGCCGAACCACCGTATTCACGGCGTCACACGAAATGTCGGAGGCAATTGCCAAGGCCGCCCGCAATTCTGGTGTGGTCACCGACGCCGTCCCGGAGAACGGCGACGTCGCATTCATGCTCGGTCGCTATGCGAGTGGCTCGGTGGATGTGTTGGCCACCTCCCGGTTACTCGATGAGGGCGTCGCGGTCCCCACGTCACAGGTAGGCATCGTGACGGCCTCTGCTCGTAGTCGTGCACAGATGCTGCAGCGGATGGGGCGCGTGGTTCATCCCGCGGATTGGGCCGAACGAACCGCGATGGTCGTTGTCTATGTGAATGCGACGGTCGAGGACCCTGATGTGGGTTCGACTGCCGACACCCATCTCGATGACTTGCTTGCGGTTGCGGCCGAGCGCGATGATCTGGACCCGCGTGGCGCTGCACGGCGTCTGAGCGAGTGGCTCGCACCGACCTCAACGCCAGAAGATGACGTGGAGGTAGATGAGCCGACCACTGTGGTCGCGCCCGCGGTGTGGAATCCCCGGGACGCGATCCTCGATATCTTCGCGGAACACGAAGGGATCGTGACCTGGCGCGAGCTGCGCGAGCTCTTACCGGATCTCGAGGTCGAACAAGCCCTCATGCAGGGCTTCGACGACATCACCTGGATGCGGATCGGTGACGAGACAGTCGGCCTCGGTGGTCGCGGGTCGGACACCGTGGACGATCGGGTTGTTGCACTTGACGCGCTGGCCCAGATCTTCAACGCCAATGGAGAGAAGCCGTTGCAGCAAGCGAGTATTCAGGGTTGGCTGGGTGATCGCTCGTTGGTACTCGGTTCAGTTTCTGGTGCGCGTCTATCCGAGCTGTGGGCGGCGCTCGGCGGTCGAGTAGCCGAGTTCGAACATACCGAGCACGAAAAGGATTCGGCACCGGACGAAGCTGTCCACGTCCGTGTGGGCACGTCTGATTCAGATACCGTGGAGGCGAAAGCTCCCATCGGGCCGGCGCTACGTGCTGTGATCGAACAGGTCGAAGCCCAGGGCTGGACGGCGCGGACATCCGACGAGCATTCGCGCGGAACACTTATAGTCAGCAATTCTCAGGGGCAGAGCAGGGTGGTCCGTGTACACAGCGGAGCCGAAGGAAGCTGGCGGATCAGCACGCAGGACCAGTACTTGTGGCAGGGCAGCCGGGAACACGACGCGCTGGTCTTCCTCGATCAGAGCGAAATGCCACCCGCATTCTACATTGCGCCTGTGGGACCGTACTCGAAGCGAGTGAAGTACGTCATCGATGCGCGGGCCAAGAGTAATCCCCGGGACCGTCACGACACCCACATCAACATCGAAGCATGGGTCGTCAAAGATGGACTCGGGCGCTGGGACCTGCTGAAGCTTTCGGAGCCCGAGAACACGTCCGCCGCGTGGGCGAGGGCGAGTGTGCCGACACCTGGAGAGGTGGCTGCCCGCGCCGCCAGGACTCGGACAGCCACGACGATTCCCGTTGAGTCGGAGGCAAAGCCGGACATCGATGTCGCGCAGTTGGATACCGCGGCTCCGCAGGAAGAGCAGGTGCCGGTAGCAACGACACCGGGGTTGGTGTGGGCCGAAGGCCGGTTGCGTGTGGTCCTCGACTACGAAGGATGTCGAGTGGTCGGCTTCTTCGATCCCGAGTCATCGGAGTTGGAGATCGTTCGCGCGCAGGGAGCGGCGTCGTTGTCCGGCAGAACATTCCGCAATCCCGCCGTTGCTGCCGGAACCGTCAAGTCAACAATCTCCAACAAGACCGTGTTCGGTGTCGGCTTCAATGACTGGGTGGTTGATGAGAACACGCGAGAGACGTTGGCGGGGTATCTGACTGAGGCGGACGTGTGACCTGGCATGACGGACTCGTGGATTGCCCAACCGTTTCGCGACGAGTGACGAAGCCTCGGTTTGTGCCTTCTTAGGCATGCCGGCGCGCCGAACCATGGTGGTTCACCAGCGGCGGTTGCGAAATACGACTACTGAGCTGAGGTAGCGAGGATGCCACTTATCAGAGTCAAACTTCAACCCAGCGTCGATAGCGGAGAAGTGACTGTCCCGGTTTGTCGGCTTTTGCCAAGTTGCAAGGCTCGCATAAGAGTTGGATGTTTGTGATGTCGTTCAGACCTCCTTGTGCCAAAGGAACTACATGATCGAAGTGCTCCCGCGCAAGCGAATCCAAGACCCAGGAGAGATTGTGGCCGCACTCCGCGCATCGCCCGCGTTCGCGATGGAAGACGGCTCTCTTGACCCATTGGGGGACATTCTTTCTGCGTAACCTGCCTGACTTGGTGAACAAGTCGGCAGATTCGGGATACACATCCTGCAGACACGCTGATTCGATGTATGCCGATACGAACCCGTTCACCGCCGCCAGGACTCCGCGGTCCGAGAAGAGCACATGAAAAACCTCATCGGCCATGCGTTCTACCAGCTGTGCGTAGGGCTCAGACCACATGAGGTCATTGGTGAAGTAGTCGTAGCAGGCGTTGGCGACCGAATGGTCGTCGTCGATCACTACGCGGCCGCCGATCTGCCGTCGAACGGGCGGGCCAGGCTCAGGAACCTCGAACGGCTCAACTTCGATCCCGTATTCCCCGAGCGCGAAGTCTACAGTCAGAACGCGAGTGAACACCGCCACGCCCGTGTTTGGTTCTATATGGGTGCGATTGATGTAAGGCCCGCTGGTCTCGGCACGGAACATCCGAGTAATAAACCACTCGGCAAATCGATGGATTACCGAGACGCTCTGCCAAGCGTGCGCCAGTTCGATGAGCCAGTCATCGAGCGTCAGGTCCTCGATATCCCGGATATCATAGCGCCCAAGCGAATCGGCGAAATCGGCAATGCTCTTGCAGATCTCGTAGGTGCGGTGTCCGCAGCGATCGATCCACATCCCTCCATCGACACGACTCACGGCGCAGTAACCCCGTTCCAGAGATACTCGAATTCGTTGAATGCCAGCTGATTGTCGAAGTTGATGATGTTGTCCTTGACGTCGAGAATGAGGCATTCATCCTTGCCGCCGTTGCGGGTTCCGCGGAGACCGCGTCCGACCATCTGTTGGTACATGTTGGCGCTGTAGACCGGTCGGGCGATGACCACCGCACGGGTTGCCGGAGCGTCGAAGCCTTGCGACAACACGCCGTAGTTGGTGATGACACGGATGTTCTGCTTGCGGAACTCCTCGATGCTGCGTCTGCGATCGGCTACCGGGGTGCCGGAATCGATTGCCACCGAACGAATGCCACGGTCGTTGAGTTTCGCTGCGAGGACCTTGGCATGGTCGACGGAGGTGGCGAATACCAGAACAGGCCAGTCGTCGGGCAGAGCTGTGATCCGTTTGATCAGTTCGGAATTGCGAGCCTCATCGGCAGCGAGGCGGCGTTCAGCACTCTTGGGGAGCACCCCGTTCATCTTTGCGGCTTCGGCGAGTTCGAACTCGGAGAGTTGCAGGCGCATGCCTTCCAGCTCGGTGTGCTCGACGCGCGAAAGGATGTTGAGTTCCTGCAGTCGTGCGATCGGATTGTCTCCGAGTACACCGTCGTCGAGGCGATAATTGCCGAACCGGCCTGCGAGCCGGCGGGTGAGTTCGGCATCGTTCCGGAAAGGAGTGGCTGTCAGACCCACGAGGTTTCGTAGCGTCTTGCTTCTGGTGAGACCCAACAACTCGAGGATTCGTGTGTACCGGGGGGATGTGGCGCCGTGCGCCTCGTCGACGATTACCAGTGACGCGCTGCGAAGCCATTCGTAGTCGTCGGTGTCGAGGCGTTCATCGAGTTTCGCGTCGGTGGCGACGACCAGATGCGGGCGTCCGGCGACCGGTGTGGCCGAATTGCCTCCCCAGAACCGGTCGAGCACCAGATTTGTGACCGGTCCTACATGCTCCCACACGAACTTCCACGACTGGATGGCCTGCTCGCAGAGCTCGGCAGTCGGGGCAATCCACAGGATGGGCCCTTCGGGAACCCCGGCCTGCCCGATCCAGCGGATCACAGCCTCGGCGGCGACACGT
Source organism: Gordonia sp. 852002-10350_SCH5691597 (assembly GCF_001665715.1). Lineage (NCBI taxonomy): Bacteria > Bacillati > Actinomycetota > Actinomycetes > Mycobacteriales > Gordoniaceae > Gordonia > Gordonia sp. 852002-10350_SCH5691597. Next base: position 13,185 of record NZ_LZMO01000173.1, on the reverse strand, counting down.
GTCTTACCCGCTCCGGTGGGAAGGCTGAGCATCGCGCGGCTCGGTGTGGGTTCGATGAGGAAGTCGACGAAGCGCCGCGCGATCTCGTCCTGATAGGGGTGGAGGGCCGGAAAGTCCACCGGCCCATGGGCACCCTCACGCTGCGGCGGTGCGGGGATACGTGCCCCCGCGAAGGAGTCGGGGAAGCCCAGGTCAGAGACGAACTTTCGGGCAGACGGACCACCGTCGAAGTGCGCCGGTGCTGTTTCGAAGGTTGACCGGATGTCGCTTGCGTACTCTCGGAGTACGGCGTCATCGAAGGCGTTGTAGGCGAGTTCGGCGACGCGCTCGGGGCCCGGTTCACGGCCCGATTCATGCTTCTCGCTGGCGATCAGACCATCGGGGAGTCCCGCGCGCAGTTGGTCACTCGGAAGCAGCAGTGACAGCTTCTCCGGAATGGTTGGCGCATTTCGAACACGGGCAACCTGCTCTCTGAACTTCTGGGACTCAACCAGTTTCGCGTGATGCTCGAGGAGTCGCTCACAAGTGTTCCGGCCGAGCCCGAATCCGAGGGCGCGGTCCACCGCCGCCATCTGGTCGAGAAGGGGCAGATCGGCGCGCACCCAAACGGTGTCGGCGTCACGGGCACTCTCGAGAGCTTTCGGTGTCGCCCCGGACGGGGTTCGTGTGATCTCGTCGAGTTCCGAGCACAGCTGTAGTGAGACGCCGCGGATCACGCGCTCACCCGGGTTGGTCTTGAACGCGGGCAATGCGTCGGCGAGGGGAGACGCAGGTCCGACCAGAACGGGGCGGATCTCCTTCTCGATCACATCGCTGTATCGGTGCATTCCCCATTCGGTGATCATGAATTCGGCTTGATCGGCATCGCCGGGGTCTGCCACGAATAGTGCGGGTTGCTGTTGGCGGACAAGCTCGTCGAACTCTGCACGTTTCGTGGCGACGGCGACTTCGTGATCGGGCCGGAAATCCCAGTGCGACCCGACACGACAGCGCACGCCGGTCTCCTCGTTGAGAAGATCGAGCGCCACCCGGATTAGCAGGGCATAGGACTTTCCGATGGCAGCGTCGTCGGTGCTTTGTTTGACCCGATCCAGCAATGCTTGCCACTCAGTGGGTCGAAGCTGCTTCACCGTCGACCGGAGTCGCAGTCGTTGGGCGAGGGCCGGTGACAATTGCGATACAGGGAGATAGTCTCTGAACTCGGCAAGTTCAGGTCCGACTGCGTCGCTGACGAGTTGCAGCCCGACGCTGGTCTCGGTGTATCCGTACTTGCTGTAAAGCCACCGGATGGGCGATGGAATCTCAGCACGTGTATTCGACTGTCGTCCAACCTGTCTCGTCCAGTTAATGACGAGACCGTCGGGCGGAGTGGACGCGATGAACTTGGCGCGCCCCTCGTCGGACAGTCGGCGGAAGACGCGAAGTGGTCCGGCGATGGCGCCGCCCTCGATCCGAAGCGTATCCGGCATGACACGCCTGCTGATCCCGGGAAGTGCCGCGCAGTAGTCTTCGTACATCGCTTGGCGATAATCGGCGAACCACTGCTCCGATTCACATTCGTGCCCGGCAATCTCGGGTCGGTCCTTCATCCCGAGAGCGCGAAGCGTGGACTGGTCGTCGCCGTGGAACGTCATGTCAACAGCGACGTCTCGGTCCCTGGAGCCGTCGGCGGGAACGACGGGGCCGGGTAACAGGCAACTGCCGGCGGCGACAAAGTCACCTGCGATGTTGCGTACTCTCAGAACGGTTGGGGCGTCGGGGTACTTTTCGAGGATGGCGCGGGTCTGACTGGCACCGCCCGCGGTGCGCAGTAGCTGCCAGAACCTGATCCAGTGGGCGTCGGTGTAGCCGGCGAAGCCCTGGTCGAGAATGCTGCGGAACCGCCCGTCCGGGTCTGCTTCGCGGATGCCCAGCTGATCGAGGATCCTGCCCATGTCCGGGTCGCCGGCGATGGAATCTGCGACGTAGACGAGGTCGTCACGCAGGACGTCGTCGGATGCTCGGCGGAACACGCCACCCGGCAGCGGTGCCACGAGGTCTCCGGATGACGTCAGCACGACCTTCGCAGATTTTGCCTCTGCCAGCAGTTTTCCGTTCCCGGCGACGTCGTGGGAAATGAGCCGGTTGAGCACACGCAGGGCGGCTATCGACCCATTCTCCGACCCGTCGGCGACCAGTGCCTCGAGCCACTCGGTGATGGACGCGGGCTCCAGACCGGTGCACGCGTCGAGGACGTGCCTCATCTTGCCGCGCCGCAATCCGACGGCGTCAACAGAGTGGTGTACCCAGTTCTTGGGACGGCCCGGGTAGTCGGACCACAGTTTCAACGTCACGTGTCCGACGTCCTCGGGTCTGAATCTCAGAGCGCCGGGTTCGCGAAGGCACCCATCCTGGTCGGGCAGTGAGGGGTGGTTGGATGCAAGCTCCCATACCTTGCCGGTGAGGTACTTGCACGCCCAGTTCGGTGACTCCCGCACCCGTCCGGGCAGCAGTGCGAGATAGGCGGCCGGGTCCTGGTCAACGACGAGTTCCGGTAGGGAATCGATGACCAACTGTGCTGCGACATCGAGTAATTCGCGGTTGAGATCTGCGCTGTCGAGCAGATTCTGACGGTCCTCGTTGGTCTTCCACGCCGCATTCAGCGCTCCGCTGAGAGTCATCGAGTACTTCGTGGGGAAGTATGACCAGAATGCGCCGCGCTCGGCTGGCACCGTCCACAGCGGCTTTTCACCGGAATTGTCGGTTCGATAGTCGGGAACAGCCCACGCGATGTCGAGTGTCGCACGATCGTGCAATTCGCCTGACGTGGCGCGCACCTCGTCGGTGACGACGTGCTCGACAGTGAAGACGCGGTAGCGTTCGTCCGCCGAGTGGAGTCCGGTCCGTGACTGATGAATGACTGAGACATCACCGTCGTGACCGATGGTCAACTCCCGGCGTACGACGGGAAGAACACTGCGGTCGTCGAGGACGACCGTCCCGACATGGGGCGAGAAGAGCTGGAACAGTGTGGGAAATTCCTGGCCCGTTGTGGCTATCTGCGCAGGAGCGTGCATGCTCCGGTTCAATTGGTCTGCGGTACCCGGCATCAGTGGCAGGCGGACGACAGTGGTCGCCCACGCGAGGAGTCCGTCGAGAATGGGGTCTTTCGCGCGTTCAGCGGCAGGATCGAGTTGGCGTGCGAGTCGCAGCACTGGAGTGTCGGTGAGATCGAGGCCGGGGAGCCCGTGTTCGGATCGGGCTGCATTGACGGCGGTCCTGATCTCGTGGGCCGACCAGTCGGCATCGAAACCGAACGCGCCCGAGGTGCTGAAGAATTCCGGTGACTTTGTCACGGACAGTACCGATTTCACACCGACCCCGAAGCGCCCGATCTGTCCGCCGCGTTTGCGTGAGACGCCCATGCGAAGGATGGTTTCGGCGCCGGCCGGCGTGATGGGCGAGCCCTCGTTGGCGCAGTAGAGGTGGGTGTCGGTGAGAACAGCCTCGATGCGTCCGCCGTAGAACGCGGGCTGTCGCAGTTCGTCGGCCGCGTTCTGGATGAGTTCGAGAAGCTGGCGATCACCGTATCCGCCCTGGTGAATACGTCGCTCGCCATTGGCGTGCTCCTCGACCAACCCAGGGTTGACCTCATAGGTTCTCAGGGCCAGCGTCGTGAGCTGCTCTACTGTCTCGATGACATCTGCTGTGGTGTTCGTGCTCATCACTGCTACTCACTTCTCGCTTGTATCCTCCGCATCCCCGTGATGCGGGCCCCAGGTGAGATCCTATTGAGCCCTCAATCACTACAGGAGGGGTCTGACAGAACGCTCAGCGAACGGGCCGGCCGGAGGGAGTTGCGCGACCTCACCCAGGGGAGCGCGACCACTTTGTCGAGGTCGTGAGCCGCGACCTCCAGGCCCAATGCAGCGCAGAGAACGTGCGCACCGAGACGCGGAGGGATCGCGTTCCCGATCTGCTGGCCGATGCCCACACCCGACCACGGGTAGTCGTGAGGAAACGTCTGGAGCAGGCCAGCTTCGGCGTGGCTGAAGCGATTGCGCCACTTGCCATTGGAGTCGAGAATGCGATTGCGCGTGACCTTGCCGGTCACGGTGAACGATGGCTCGGAGGAATACCGCCGGCCGCGCGCCCTCGGGTCCCCTCCTGAACCGTAGTTGGAGACGACTTCGAAGGGGTAGTTCCTTGTCGATCCGGGGATGAGGGATAACGCCTCGGACATGGGCTTCCACGAAGGAGGTGAGCCGGGGATTGGCGCTCGATCGCGGATGTAGCGCTGGTGGGTGTGGCGGGGGAGTTGGAGCTTGAAGTTCAGATTCGCCAGGAGGACGGCGCGGCGTCGGGTCTGCGGTACCCCGTATTGCTCGGTCCGAAGCACGCCAGAGACGGTTTGATATCCGATTCCTTGAAGGACTTCCTCCATGGCCTCCCAAACAGGCAGGACCGCCGGTACCTGCTCGAGAACGATGGCTTCGTAAGGGTGCTGTTGAGCTTTCGCATCCAATGCCCATCGCAGTGGCTCCAGGACAAGGCCGGTCCGCTCGTCGGACAGGCCCTTCAGGTCTTCCTCGATGTCGTCGCCGACCGACATCCGCTTGATGAATGCGAGGACGGTGTCGAGTGCTAGGCGGCCGGCACCCTTACCCGCCACGGTGAACGTCTGGCAGGGCGGCCCGGCGGCAAGAATGCTCGCGTTGGGGAAATCTGCGGCGTGGAACTCCCGGACGTCGCCCTTGTGCGAGTAGATCTTCGCCGTCTCTCGTGTCGCGAAGGCACCTTCATCCCACTCGATACCGGTTGTCTCGATTCCAAGCCAGGCGGCTGCTACGTCTAGACCTCCCGGGCCTGCGAAGAGATCGACTATGTTGTGGCCAGCGGCACCGCTGGGTGGGCCGAGAATAGCGGGCGGCATGACGGGATTGTAGCTCTAGGCCAAGCCTTCGGCCGCGCCGGAACAAGAATGTTGGTTGGCTGGCAACGCGTACTCAACCGAGCTTCTCCTGAAGTCGTGGTCGACAGTCATACGCTGAATATGCGTAGGTCCGGTGATCTTCAATGAGCTAAAACGGGCGACGGTCAAGGTCGGTCCCGCAGGTATCGGCGGATCTGTTGAGGATTCGATAATCGTCAATCGCACCTTGAGCCAGTGGCGACCAGATTCCCGTCCTTCCGGACAGCAAGGTCAAGGCCGTTTGATCTCGCCAGTATCTCGTCAAACAGGTACTCCGCATATTCTCGATCTAAGTTTGTCGCGATCCACAGTGAGTCTCCGTTGTCGAGATCTACCCTCTTCGGACGGGTGGGGCGAGGGAGGTCGTCCGCGTAACTGAGCGCCTCAGGAATCTGGAGATCTGGATTGCTCCCATTGGTTGCGACGATACGCGCTACCTCTCGCACAGCTCGTGCTGCGGGAAGCAATACGGACTGCAAGTCAGCAGGACATGCGTCGCCCTCGAGTGAATATATGTTGTAACCGGTCTTGCCGCGGAGCCTGTCGAATCGCCATGCAAGTTGCTTCGCACGCGTGCTGACCACTCCGATGTCGCCAGTCGCCTCAATGTAGTTTTCGCCGAATCGCGCCAGCAGTTCATCGTCAAGGCGTCTCACCCGTGTGACTTTCGTGTCCGCGTCCATAAGTGATCGGATCTCCGTGCTGTCCTGGTCCTCGAGCGCGACCTCAAGAGATTCGATGGTGTGCAAGCCACACGCTCGTACCAGTTCGCATGCGAATGCAACCCCGGCTGTGGACCCTTCTTCGTCCTCAGGAAACCGATTTCCGAGAAAATCTGCGAGGTTGGTCTCGACAACAGGGGCGCCACCTGTACCAACGCCGACTCTTTCGTCGTCCTTTTCGCTCGGCTCTGGCAACTGGGTTGGCACCTGTGTCGTCGTAGGGTTGGCCAGAATCCTGTCGATTGCAACGAATGTCTCGTCGAGTGCGCGTCTGCAGTCTGAAGCTGCGCCGAAGAGCTGATCGATCGTTTCTTTGTCGTTCTCGCCGATCTTTGCGTACTGCGCTCCCTTGTATCTTCGAGAGTGCTCGAACTCGGCCCACGCATGCCCTGCGACAGTTCGGATCTGTATCTCAAGTCCGCCAAACCGATTAAAGTACTGGGAGAGCTTCCCGCCGGCAATAAGCCATCCCGGTTCGGCATCCTCGCGCTGGCCTGTGACCACCAGATGGTGGCAATCATATCCCCGAAGATGTGGAGGGTAAGTGTCGCCTGGATTTCGATCCTCTCCGTCCTTGATGGCCAAGCGGTCGCGGATTAGTTCGACTGATCGATCCAAGTCGGTTCTCGAGTAGGTAATTATTCTTACCGCGACAGAGTCGGTAACCTCCCGAATAGGGTCCGCATAGCCCTTGGCTGCGCACTTATTAATAAATGATTGAATTGACTTGGACCTTGCTGTTACAGCATGAGGAACGACACCCGCCTCTGCCAGTAGTCGATTCAGATACGTCTGTATTTCGTCGGCCGCTTTAGGTAACCAGTCCCAATTCGTGTAATCAACGCTCACTTCGGTGTCCCATCATCATCCCCGAGTGCGATTTGGTGCTGCCGTTCATGGACAAGATACATATCTATCAGACAGATAGAGCCGACACGGTCAGTGATGGTGGTTCTTCGGGAGTTGTGATGGTTCATGGATCTCGTGTTGGCGCAGAGCAATCCGACCTGGATGTGCCTGACTCGGCTCAATTCTCGGCTGGCGGTGATCGCGACTTGGAGGTCGCCAGGTAGTGGATAGGCGGCGGTGAGTGTCTGTTCGCCGACCGCGATGGTGATGATACGGTACCGGCGTGCTTTGGCGACGAACTTCTTGATCGACCAGCCGGTGCGGTTTTTGATGATCCGGGTGATGGCCAGGCGACGAACACTATGGCCAGGTGTGCCCGGATCGAATCCTTGGGGTGATGGAAGGGTGGTCGCGCGGCCAGGTCGGACTTCGACATGCGGAAGCTCTTCTCGATCCGCCACAAGTAGTGATACGAACCGATCACGAAATCTCCGGTCGGAGAATGTCAATGGTCATACTGGGGTCCCCGCTGGTGATCAGGTGAAAGTCACTTCAGCATCGGTGTGCGCCGAGCCGAGGTCCTCAATCTGGCGGGATCCGCGACGGTTAGAGCCCACGATCTGGACAGCCGTCGCTCCCTACTTGGTCTTCACCGTCCGCACAAACGCCACTCCAGCAGCCTAAAACGCCGCCCGTTAGTGTCCGCCCCGACACCTAACACACCAGGTCACAGCTCCGCGAACCGCGAAAATTGAGCCAAGCCAGGCGCCCGACCCGTAGTTCGGTTACTTTCCAGAGCCACCGTTTTTAGGTCAGCGCCGCGAAGGAAGGTGAGCAAGATCGGTCGCGGCTGTTGCATGCCCGTCCAGCATCGGCCAGCCATGGACTGTATTGGTCCATCGGTCGTCAAATGCTTCACGCCCCCACCGCGCGCCCAGGAGCCCGCCAGCGATTGCAGCAACAGTATCGGTGTCATCTCCGATCCGGATCGCGGTGTAGAGACTCTCCCTGACATGCGTCGGGCCGCCTTCGGCTGGCGTGTGCAGGATGGACGAGGCGGCTGCCTGCAGCGCTGTGACCGTGAAGCCGTTGGGAGCGAAGCGCGCCGGAGTCTGTGTCGTGGCGTCATCGAGCCAGGAGCGCCATTGCGATCGGCGCTCGTCGGGTATCAGGTCGAGGCCAGCGTCAATGGCTATGCGTCCCTCAACGATCGCGACCCGGATTGCCTCGCTCCACAAGACGCATGAGTCGCACGCGAGTTCGTCGTCGTGTGTGAGGGAGGCGACGGCGCGCGCTGCTTTGGCGAGCATGTCGCGGTCATCGAGATGCGCGAGCGCGACGGGCGCGGTGCGCATCAGGGCGCCATTACCGGCCGAACGCGGGTGATCGGCGGCGAAGGCGTGCGATTCCTCCCGCATCAACGAGCCCACCGATGCAACTGGCGACTCCGGCAGTCGACGAAGCGTCGCGCTGAGTACCGCTCGCGTCTGGTTGCCGATGTCAGGCGGGTTGCCTTCGAAATCGGTGTACCAGCGCATGAATCCCTGAGCGACAGCGTCGAGGGCCTCCTCCGACGTCAAATCATGCCCATCGGCAACAGCTTCGGCGATCGCCATCGCCATGGAGGTGTCGTCGCTCCATTCGCTGGGGTCGTAGTTGCCGAGACCGCCGCCCTTCATGACTGGAACTTCTTCCGGGCCGAGTCGGGGTTGGAACTCGTAGGGAACACCGAGCGCGTCGCCGATGGCGGTGCCGAGAAGGACCGCGGAGGCGCGGTCAGCTTGCGCGGGACTGAGTTGCATTGGTGGGTAGGCCTTTCGGGTTATGGGTGGCTGGTTTCGACACGACGGCTCGGCTGGCGCCTCGCGGTCGGCTCAACCACCGGCGAACTCCCTCGCGGTCGGCTCGACCACCGGTGGTTCGGCTAGGCTCAGCCGACGAGTAGGCCCCTACCGCCGGCCCCGCTTCCGGTTGCCGATATGGTACGAGTCGCGCGTCATCTTCGAGATGTAGCCCGCGTCACCTGTGGCGCCAACGGTCCCGAGCTCTTCGATCAGCGACAGCTCGTCGTCGATTGCGCTTCGCTCGGCAGGTGCGGCGAGCATCGCCGAGGAGATCAAACTGTCCCGCGACGCTTCCAGGTACGAGCTGCCGGCATCCAGATCGCCACGCTCGTACGCTTCCGACGCTCGCAGCTTGGCGGCCTGCCCCTCCTGGTAGAGCTTCTCCGACTGCACGCGGGGGTCGGCGACTCGACCCTCTGCTTCGTCGCCCGGCACCACGTTCACCGTCACCGGCAGAGTCACCGTGTGCTCAGTCAGCGCCGCCGACTCGACGTAGCGCAGCTCGAGCTCCGCGATCTGCGCGACGCCAAACCCCGACATCTTGTCAACAGCCAACTTGAGCAACAGCTTTCGCGCTTCCGACCCGTAGAGGTCACCCAGCTCGATCGCCACCTCGCCGTCGGCTACCTGGTGCGCCGGTAGGTCGTTGTACAGACTCAGCTGCACCTGCGGGATGAACCGCACGGTCAATGTCACCGCCTGAACGGCCTTCGACAGCAACCCATCGACTTCACCGCCGATTGCCGCGCCGGCGGCATCCGGGTCGTCGGCAAACACGTGGTTTCCGTTGCCAGAGCGCGCAATTGCTGCGAGCAGTGTCTCGTCGTAGCCACGTCCGTAGCCGAGCGTCGAGGTCACGATGCCGTCGGCGGCGGCCTTGGCGGTCAATGATGCGAACTCGTCGACGTCGCTGATACCGCTGTTGACGTGTCCGTCGCTGATGACAAGCACTGTGCCGCCGCTGATTCCGGATGCCGTGGCTGCGCGGCGTAGTTCCTGCAGGCCACGCAAGTATCCCGAGGAGAGGTCCGTCATGCCGCCCGTAATGATCGCGTCGACGAGATCGACGGCACGCCCCTTGTCGGCCAGCGGTCCGGCGGGCACGGCAATCTGAGCCTCGTCGTCGAAGGTCACGACACCGAATACGTCGTGCGGGTCGAGTCGGCTGATGACCGCGGCGAGCGCCTTCTTGGCGCCCTCGAGTGGGGGGCCGCTCATCGAACCACTGCGGTCCAGGACGATCTGCAGAGCGGAGGGCGCCCGTTCCGTGGTTGGCGCCTCGGGTGCTTCCAGTTCGATCAGTACGGAGACTTCGTCGGCGGATTCGTGGGCGACGATGTCCACGTCGAGGGCGGTGGAGAACTTCATGATTTGCTCCTGTTCCCGCCCGGGTAACGAACCGAGGCGACTTTGCGCGGAAGTGCGATTAGTAGTTTGAGTGAAATTGCGAATAGTGTCAAGGGGTGGCTACGACCTCACGATCTCGCCTCGCGAGCTATCCACGCCCGAACGTGGCCGTCGACATCGCTGTACTGACCGTCGTCGACGGTCAGTTGAACGTTGTCGTGCAACGAGATTCGGACTCTGGACAACCAGCCTTGCCGGGCCGTTTCATCCGAGAACGGCGCACCGTAGACGAGACGGTCCGTGAGGTTCTGGAACTCAAGCTGGGACTTTCACCCGATCGCGTCCGTCCGCATCTGCTCGCGGTGTTCAGCGATCCTGATCGAGATCCCCGCGGGTGGACGATCTCGATCGCGCATGCCGTCGCGCAACCCGCTTCGGCGCTGACGGACGTCGTCGGAGAGCTTGCCCCACTCGACGCTGACGGGCGTCTCGCGTCGGGGGAGCGGTTGCTCTACGACCATGACGAGATCATTGCATCCGCCACCGACAATCTTCGTGAACGCTACGAGTACCGTCCTGATCCCGACGGTCTGCTGCCTGAGCCGTACACCTTGTCGGACCTGCGTGAGCTGCACGAGGCGATCCTGGGGCGACGACTCATGCGCGACTCGTTCAACCGGCGCGTGCAGCCGCTGTTGGAGCCGAAAATCAATGAGATGGGCGTTCCGGAGACCAGGGTCGGCGGCGGACGGCCGGCGCGGTTGTTCATGAAGAGCGCACCCCCAACCGCGACGTTCGGCTGGAAGCTGCCGAGTCGGGATGAATGATGCATCCGCCGCCGAGCCGAAAATGTCCGATTTGATAGGTTAGCCTCTCGAACGTTAAACGAGGGGAAGAAATGCTGGTCGACCCAGATGTTCTGCGATCTCTCTCAGGCAAGGCGACCGTTGCTGCAGAGATCATCACCGACACCGATCTGTCGGCGGCTGTCTTCGCGGCAGCGGACTGTATGGAGCACTCGTCGACTCAGTGGGCAGCACGCTTGGTATCGACTCATTTCGGGTTGAAATCGGACGACCTGGCGGGGAGCGCTGAATCGATGGGCAGGTCCGTCCGCGGGATCGGCGATGCATTTGAAGTAGACGACAACGATCTGGCCTCTGACTTCGAACGACTGTGGTCTTGACATGCTGCCTACCAGGAGCCAACTTCGCACGTGGAACCCACCGCAGCTCCATCAGCAAGCCACTTCGGTGACCACCGCCGGTGCCGCTGTCCATGGTGCAGTTGTTGATCTCGAGGAAAAGTGTCAAAGCCTCCCTGAGCTGCGGGGTTGGTCTGGGCGCGCGCATGATGCGGCTGTCAAGATGTTCGGGCGTGCCAGCGATGCGGGTTCCGCATTATCCGATGAAGCCGGTGACATCGGACGAGCGCTCAGCGATTGCGCAGAACCCCTGACAAAAACTCGGAACGCACTGCAGGCGAAGGCTGACGAGTTGGACAGTGGTGATCTTGAGGTTACCGACGCATGGGTAGTGTTGCTGAAGGCGAGGTCTATGACGGTCGAGAAGGCAGAAGCCCTGCACGACAGAGCAATTTCCGAGCAGATCGTCCTCAACGAGCTCCTGCTCGCCGTGGGCGATGCCGACGACGCGGCGTCGAACTCTCTGCTCTCGGCAGCGGAGAAACATGGCTTTGAGATTCCGAATCCTCTCATCCCCATTCCAGGCCTGGTCAGACCACGCGACGAAGTGCCTAACCCTCGATCTTTGTCGGGCCTCCATCAGCAAGTGCTTGTGCGGGCCGAGGATATGGCCGTGACGGTGCGAGAAGCATCGGAGTCGCTGGATGAGCAAGGCAACAAGGTGAAGACGCTGTTCATGCAAGACGGATCGCGTCAGATAATGACAGAAATGAATCCCTACCGCGGATCAGTTGCTTCCCAACGAATGAACGAGGTGGTGATAAAACACCTTGATAAAGATGGCCAGGAGGTTTCAGTGAGCTCCTCGTGGGAGGAGTTCGACGGAACCAAAATAAACTCGACCAAGTTTTCCGACGGGACTCTCATCTATGCCCAAGAATGGGCCGACGGTTACCGCGAGGCACGTGTCACGACTGCTGACGGTCGTAGCGGCCTGATCAATTCTGATAGCAGCTTCTTCACGCACCCTGTGCCCTCGGCGGTTGGTGGAGCGTTGAGTGGAATTCAGACCCATGCCGACAGGGGCGGCGGACTACCGATGATTAGTTCAGAGCAAGTGAGCAAGGTCGGGGCAGGCGCAAAATTCGCCGGGCCGGCTATCGGTGTCGCCACCACGATTTATGACGTCGCCACCGCAGAATCCGGTGACAAGTGCGACGCGGCTATATCAGGTGCGTTGGGGGTCGTCGGAGGCGTGGTCGGAGGCGCCGCAGGTGCAGGACTCGGCGCAGCTGCCGCGGGTGGGGGTGCGGTGCCCGGTGCCATCGGCGGCTCGACACTCGGAGGCTGGGCCGGTGGTTGGATCGGAACGAAAGTGGGAGCTGTGGTGTGTCCGTAGCGCACTATCCGGTACCCGACTCGTGGACCGATCGCCGTAGCCAGTTCCTCTTCTCGATCGGGCTCTTTGCGGTCTTCACGATGCTGTGTGCGATGTGGACCATTCGCGTACTGGCGGTTGGGGAGTTACCGACGGTTCTCGTGTCGATCCCCTTGGGAATCGGGGCGGGCGCGCTTGCAGTCAACGCGTACCGCGTCAGAATTGCGGAACGCGTCGCGCCGAGATGTGTGTGGTCAGCCGCGGGACTGATCGTCCTGCCGGACGCGAAGAGTCGAACGCTCGCGAATGCAGGAATAGGTGCGTTGGGTATCGCTGGAGCCGCGTTTGCAGTACTGGCGCCTCTGCATCTGATTGATCTCGAACTCTCCGGCGGGCAAAGGCTCATCTTTTCTATCGCGGCGGCGGTTGCCGCGGCGACGGCGTTGACTCAATTCCTCATGCTCGCGCGTCACGGGTCGCCCCGCGTGCAGCTTGGCGCAAGCTCGGTCACGATCTTTGACGGGATGCGGCGACTCGACGTGCCGTGGGACAACATCGCGACCATCAAAGACCACCCCGAAGCAGGGCGATCCCACACCGGCCACACTATCTGCGTCGTACCGGAGAGCGGCCGTGCTTATAACTTTGAGCAGAGTGGCTCGTACACGCCGGGAGGTATCGGGCTCTTCTGGATGCTTCGCTTCTATTGGTTGACGCCCGAGGCGCGAGCAGAACTCGGAGATGGACGAGCGGCGGAACGCTATCTGGCCGGTCGGTTTCCGGTCTGAGTGGCGTTCGAGGTCACCACGCACCGCTGGTCACAAGTCAGCTCACCCCACCCACTTCGAACTCGAAATGTGCTGATTCCCGCACTGACGAGGCTCAAGAAAGTTCCCCAGGTGTGCTCACTGAAATTCCCCACCCGTGGGCGGTTTCTACTGTAGCGACCT